>NZ_JAAEDR010000013.1:0-239422 GCF_013344995.1 Snodgrassella sp. ESL0304 | reverse complement strand
GAACAAGCAAGAAAAATAACGGAAGAATGGTTAGAAATATATAACACAGAAAGACCGCATGAAGCATTAAATAATATGACACCAATTGAATATAGAAACATGAAACAAATAGCATGATTTTCTACTTGGTTTGTGTGCTAACAATGGGGTATTTACAGACCTATTACACCAAAAAAGAGCTTTGGCATAAAGCAATGAAAAGCCTGATAGGAAAAATCATATATGAAAATAAATTATATTGGGAAAATAAGATAAAGAATATGGATGGTCAGTTTTTACTTACTTATCGTCAATGTACCAGGTCGGATAATTGCAGAGTATGGCAAGTACCAGTTGATCTAACAAATCAGAAGCTTAATAATTATATAGGTGTTCAAGATAATTATTTGGATAATATTAATGAACTTATTAAATTACCAAAAGTACAGACTTTTATATATGACTCAGATAAAAATTATATTAATTATAATTTTGGATTAGAAAAATTTATTTTAATACACCGAAAAACAAGTGAAGATTCTATTAAATTATATGGGAGTGATTGTTGTACAGTATATAATAAATCTGAATGGCAATTAATGAAGAAAAGAAAAAATTATGTCTTAGCATATAAAGAATCGATTTTTGATACTTTTGTAGAAGAATCAAGAATTCCTCCAGATGAAGATATAAATTCATTGGGAGTAGGTAATTATTATTTTGGTATAGATGGTTTTTTACCAAAAACCAAAACAAACTATTATCCGATAAATTATCCGTATGAAGTATTTTATTTAAATAATTGTGGCGATATTTTATATAAACCATATTTCTATAAAATAAATAAAATGTAATTATATGACAAATGTGATATATTTTGTAAAGCTTATTAATAATAGGTTTTATTAATATAAAATTATGTATGAAAGTATAAATATATGGCTTATAAATTAGAAAATGGGAAAGATTTAGTTAGTGTAGATGAGATTCTCGCCAGATATTTATGGAATCAGAAAACAGCACCGTCACCTTTGGAACTAGTTGATGATAAGTGGATACAATATGCAAGTACTGAGGGAGACGCCTTGATGATCGATGCATAGGAATATATGACGCATGGTGGTGGAGGATTTGTATCGGCAGCTGATTTTAAGTTGTAAATAGTTTTTATAAGTAATAGTTCTTTCAGTTTAAACAGATGAAATGCATATGTACAGGGAGAATATAAAAGTATGTTTTTGATATTTTTTGGAATTATCACAATCTATTTTGTCTTACCCTTACTTAGTGTTTGGATTTTGGTTAAAGTAATATCTTTAGCAAAAGCACACCCAAAACCGGCAAAATATACATTAATAACTATGTTCATTATATTGATGGTAGCAGGTGGCTTAAAAATACGAGATATATATTATGAAAAATCGCCGTATTACTTCTGGAATGAATTAATGCGGAAAAATCCTAAACCATTTAATGTATCACAAGAAGAGTTTGAGGCTAAGAACATGGCTGGGTATTGCTGGCGGGATAAGAAATATTATAGCAAGGAAGAGCTATGGCATAAGGCGATGAAAAGTTTAACTGGTCGAATGATATATGAAAATAAATTTTATTGGGATAATAAAGTAACTAATGTCGATGGCGAATTTTTACCAACTGCAGCTGATTGTAGACGTTCTCAGGGTTGTAGGGTGTTCAAGATTCCGATGAATCCAGATAAAGAAAAATTTCTAAAAGATGATATTGAAAATGAAGATGATTTTGGGAGAGTACTTGATATATTAGTTAAACATAATGAAGCGGAAAGCTTTATATTTGCGTCGGATAAAAATTATATTAATGATGATTTTAAGTTAAAAAACTATATTTTGATACATAAATTAGATAATCCAAATTATCTTTCTGTCTATGATAGTAATAGCTGCTGTACTGTTTTAAATAAATCAGAGTGGTCATTGATGAGAAAAAACTATATTTTAAAATATATCGGAATGGAAACAGCAGTATTTACGGGAAAATCTAAAATTCCCATTGATATTGACCTTAACTCTTGGGGTGTAGGTAATTTTTATTTGAGTGTTACATATTCTGATTCAATAACTGTGCCAGAATTTGTAGCTAAAGATAAAAGTAAAAGTTTTAAGGATACCAGAAAAGTTTATTTGTTAAATAATTGTGGCGATGTTTTATATAGACCAAATTATTGGTGGCGCAGGTAATTTACAATAAATTACTGATAACAACTTTAATTTTTTTTATTAATATAAGTTTTAATTTGTTTAATCTGTGGCCTTAAATATTAAATGAAAGGGTAATAACATGGCTTATGACGTGAATGCAGGTGAAGATTTAGTGAGAGTAGATGAGATTCTCGCCAGATATTTATGGAATCAGGAAACAGCACCGTCACCTTCGGAACTAGTTGATGATAAGTGGATACGAAATGCGAGTGCTAAGGGGGACGCCTTGATGATCGATGCACAGGAATATATGACGCATGGTGGTGGACGATTTGTATCGGCAGCTAATTTTGAGTTTTTTAAAAATTTCTTTTCTTCAGAGTTTTCGGCTGGCAGTTATGATTTTATTTCCATGTGGAATATATTAAAAGCGGACGACCCTCTTAGCCCAGAAATAAGCAATGATAAAAAGATAAAGAAGTTTACAAAATCTATTAGTCAATATACTACTGGTATTGGGTCTAGTGATTACTTAACTCGTGCCTTTATTTTTGGTTCAACAGGTTTTACTATTGATTTTGATTCAATAAAATTTGTGGTTAAAGCGGATGGCACAAAGGAAATTCAAGGGTTAAAAATAATTCCATGTGAAGATAATTTTGATTTTGATTCTATAAACGGGGTTGCTAATTACTTAAATGAAGATTTTAAAGAAGTGATCGATCCATTTGGAATAGGCAGAACGGTACCGATTAAATTTACAGGAGATGTGTCCGCCGTTACTGTGACAGATAAAGATTTTGCTCAATTGAAGAAAACTAAATTAGAGCAAGAAGGTATCGATAAAGTTGGTCTTCTAACAACACCAGCTTATTTAGCTGTAATTTGGAAACTAATCAAAGAATCTCCATCAATTAATTATATAGACTCTCACGGCAGAAAAGTGATTTATGATGGTAAAGGTAGATTTAATAAAGGTTCTCTAGAAGCAGAATCAGCAGGTTTATTGGAAATATTTTCCGATGATCCCGATTCAGTATTGATTGGTGGTGGTGGTGAAGATATTTTACAAGGTGGTAATGGTGATGATCTGTTAATAGGGTCGAGTTCTTATTCCGTTGAAAAAGATATACTTATGGGTGGCGAAGGCTATGATACTTATATTGCTGACAAAATGGATGTGATTGAGGATTCTGATGCTGAGGGGGCCATATTTAATGTAGATCGAAGTATTTCAGTTGCTAATAAATATATATTAACCGGAGGTTTTCATTATAAGAATGATCCTGAGAATACATATTATGGCCATGGGAATAAATATTACTGGGATGGTAAAGATCTAATAATTAATGATGGATTAACGGTTAAAAATTTTAACAATGGAGATTTAAATATCCGGCTGAGAGAAAAAGATGATACTCGGCCGGATTTCAAGGATGCAGAGAATATCAGATCACCTATTATTATTGATATGAATGGAGATGGTGTAAAAACTACTGCACAAGGTAAGCATACATATTTTGATCATGATGGAAATGGTTTTGCAGAGAATACTGGCTGGGTTGATAGTAATGATGCACTACTGGTTTTAGACCGTAATCAAAACGGATTGATTGATGACGGAAAAGAGTTATTTGGCAGTAATACTTTATTATCTTCTAGTAAAAAAGCACAAAATGGATTCGAAGCCCTGGCTGAATTTGATGAGAATCGAGATGGTGTAATTGATACTGCTGATTCAGTGTGGTCGAGATTACAATTATGGCAAGATAAAAATCAGAATGGTTTAGTTGATGAGGGAGAATTATTGTCGCTGAGTAATACTCAGATTACAGCGATAGGACTTAAATATCTGAAAGGTGATAAAAAAGATGAGAATGGTCATGAGCACAGAGAAACATCTCAAGTTACCTGGGTAGACGGGCATCAGACAGATGCAACAGATGTATGGTTTAAGGTAGATAAAGGAGATACTTTTAATACTGATAACTTGGCAATTGATAAAGATATAGCGAAATTACCTTATATACAAGGCTTTGGTAATGTATCAGATCTGCATACTGCTATGCAGAAAGATGCTGTTCTAAAGGAAATGGTTAAAGCTTATCTGACAGCTGATACTAAAACACGTGAATCATTACTGAACAATTTGATTTATAGATGGACTGGTTCTGAACAGATTGATCCCGTAAGTCGAGGAAAATATATTGATGACGCACGGAAGTTGGTAACTTTAGAAAATCTAACCGGCTCAGATTTTTTAGGTACTTGGTGCTGGGGAGAAATTGATTCAGATCCTCATTCAAAAGCAGCACCTATACTTATTAAGGAGTTTAATAAATTTGCAGAATATGTTTCTGCCAGTTTATTGGCTGAAGGAGTATATAAAGAGCTATTTTCCCCGATTATTCTGGCGCAGTGGAATGCTGAACAGCAAAATATTGGATATGATTACTCTAAGCTAAATCAAGAGCTTGTAAAATTAGTTGAAGATAATCAGCTGGTCGAAGCTAGAGAATTGATGCAAATTGATAAGAATCTTGGTAAATATAATAGTGAGGCAAAAGAAAGAAGGCTGAATAATATCAGAAAATTCACTAAAGAAGCCAATAATGAAATGGTTTCTAAATTATACGGAGAATTAGAAAATATTTATTTCAGTACGACTGGAAATGATGTTTTTGTCGGACAGAAGAATCAGAAAGATCGGTATATATTTCGGATAGGTCATGGTCAAGATGTAATAGAAGATAGAGGTTATGTAAAAGCTGATGAAAATGAATTACATTTTGAAGGAGCAAAATCTTCAGATGTGCTATTTTTGCGGGATAAAAAAAATTTAATTATAAAAGCTTATGGAGCGAATGACTCGGTAATATTATCTGATTACTTTTCATATTGGAATATATGGGATTTTTTTAAATTTGTATTTGAAGATGAAAATGTTTCTGCGAAAGATTTAGAAAGTAGGTATATTATTACACAGAATGGTGATGATAAAGATAACAGAATCGATGGTTGGCACGGTAAAGATCTCATCAAGGGAGGGGCAGGAAACGACGAATTATATGGAGAAGATGGCTATGATATTTTGATAGGGGGGGCAGGAAACGACAAATTATATGGGGGAAATGGTCATAAAGATCGTTATGAATTTGAAGCCGGACATGGAGCAGATATAGTTTATGATGAAGGTAATCGAATTATTAACCCTAAAAATCAACGCAATGATCTAGTATTTAAAGGTGCTAAATTCTCAGAAACAAGATTTATTTGTGTTAATAAATATGACTTAGTTATTCAGGCATATGGGGCTGAAGATTCGGTAACTCTGCCAAATTTTTTTAATGCTGATTATTATGCAAGCAGAGAATTCAACTTCATATTTGATGATCAAAGTATTACATATGAAGATCTTTATGAATATCCTTTGTTAGGAAGTGATAAAGATGGTGTTCTGAATGGAGGAAAAGGAAATGATGTTCTGAATGGAAAAAAAGGCAACAACATTCTTAATGGTAATGATGGTAATGATATTTTAGTTGGCGGAGCTGGAAAAGATATTTTGAATGGAGGAGATGGTGACGATATTTTATGGGGAGGTTTTGATTATGATGTTCTGAATGGCGGTAGCGGAAATGATGTTTTAAACGGCGGTGATTGTCATAAGGACCGTTATGAATTTGAAGCCGGACATGGTAAGGACATAGTTAATGATTTAGGATATATGGATAAACAACGTCAGGATGAGCGTAATGATCTGATATTTAAGGGAGCTAATCTTGCAGATGCTAAATTTATCCGTTCTGGTGAAGATTTGGTTATTTATGCATATGGATCAGATGATTCAGTAACCTTGCCCGATTATTTTAATACTGTTTTTAATTTTATAAATGAATATAACAGAGCTTTTAATTTTGTGTTTGAAGATAAAAGTGTTACCTATGAAGATATTGAAAGAAATTTTCCTTTCACTCAAAATGGTGATGAAAAAGATAATGTTATTTCGGGCTGGCAAGGAATTGATATTTTAAACGGAGGGGCTGGTAATGACACTCTCAAAGGTGAAAATGGCAACGATATCCTGAATGGAGGAGCTGGTGACGATATTTTATGGGGAGGTGAGGGTTATGATATTCTGAATGGCGGGACCGGAAATGATATTTTATGGGGAGGTGAGGGTTATGATATTTTGAATGGCGGGACCGGAAATGATATTTTAAACGGCGGTGATTGGCAAAAGGACCGGTATGAATTTGAAGCCGGACATGGTTACGATGTAATTGATGATAGAGGGGAAAACTCTATAGAATATATAGAACGTCGTGATGATGTAGTATTTAAAGGTGCTAATTTTGCGGATGCTGAATTTATCTGTTCAGAAAACAACCTTATCATAAAAGCATATGGAACAGAAGACTCTGTAACTTTACTAAATTATTTTAAATATCTCAATAATACTAGAAATGCATTTAATTTTATCTTTGATGATCAGACGATTACTTACGAAGATATGAAAAATATTAGGACCTACATTTTCAATGGAGATGAAAATAACAATATAATTTATGGTACTTTTGCAAATGATATTTTGAATGGTGGGGCTGGTAATGACAGACTTTACGGAGGTGAAGGTTATGATATTTTAATCGGTGGTACCGGTAATGATGTAATGATGGGTGGTAATAATCATAAAGATCGTTATGAATTTGAAATAGGACATGGACAGGATACAATAATTGATCGTGGTCACAATAGATATGTAGATAATAATGAATTAGTGTTTAAAGGCGCAATATTAGCAGACGCAAAATTTATGCGATCCGGAGATGATCTAATTGTTCTGGCGTATGGAACAGAGGATTCAGTTACACTAGAGGACTATTTTTATAATGGGGAAATAAGCACCGCTGCATTTAATTTTATTTTTGATGATCAAATTATTATTAAATCTCAGCTTAGACAAAAATTTACTATTACTCAATATGGAAATGAACGTGATAATGTGATGTTTGGCTGGGATGGAGATGATATTCTAATTGGAGGCGCAGGCAATGATACTTTATCAGGAGGTTTTGGCATTAATATTTTGGATGGGGGGGAAGGCGACGATATCCTTAATTCTCAGGGAAAAGGCGATATTTTAATCGGTGGAACAGGAAATGACATACTTAACGGATGCGATCGAGTTGACCAATATGAGTTTGAGATAGGACATGGTCAGGATGTAATTAATGATTTTGATACTTCGATTGATCTTAAATGGAGCCGTAATAAAGTAATTTTTAAAGGTGCTAATCTGGCAGATGCTGAGTTTATACGATATGGAAAAGATATGGTTATTCGGGCATATCGATCTGAAGATTCTGTAACTTTCTCTAATTATTTTGATGATAGCTTTGAAGGTAAAGCATTCAGTTTTATATTTGATGATCAGAAGCTTACTTATGAAAATTTTGTTGATAAATATTTCGTGATTCAGAGTGCAGATGAAAAGAGTAATATTATTTTTGGATGGGAGGGAAAAGATATTCTACAAGGAGGAGCAGGTGATGATACATTATGGGGTGAAAAAGGCAATGATATTTTAAATGGTGGTGCGGGTAATGATATTCTGAATGGAGGTTCAGGAAACGATGTTCTGATTGGAGGAACTGGTAATGACATTTTAAATGGCGGTGATTTTTATAAAGACTGTTATGAATTTGAAGCCGGTCATGGTCAGGATGTGGTGAATGATTTAGGCTATATGGATAAAAAAAATAAAGATCAACGTAATGATTTGGTGTTTAAAGGTGCTAGTCTGGCCGATGCTGAATTTATCCGTTCTGGCAATGATCTGATTATTCAGGCGTATGGAACAGCAGATTCAGTGACCTTACCTGATTATTTTAATACTAAAAATAAAAATAGCAGGGCTTTTAATTTTGTGTTTGAAGATAAAAGCGTTACCTATGAAGATATGAAGAAAAATCGTTCCTTTGGTGTAACTAAAGCTGAAAATGGAAATGATATTGTTAATCTACGGAATATTGCTTCCAGTGATTTGGCAGATAACACACCACTTAAAGGTAAATTTGTTTCTAATCATAGTAATGATCCTTCAGCACAGATTCAGAATTTACTTTCAGCCATGGCAGGATTTACTCCCGCTATTGATGATAGATTAAATTCGGTGGAGCCGATACAGCAATCTATGCATTTAACAAGTGCCCCTGCTTATTGAATAAATTGGTTTATTCATTAATTAAGCCTAGGTAATAAAATACCCGTAATTGCTGATTATGGGTATTTTTATTGTGCATGAAATTATCTGTGGAAAATTTAGAATAAAGATAAATGTTAATTTAATGCAGAATTTGAAGGTTTGAAATAAGTCGATGATCGATGAATAGTCATTAAAGAAATTCAGGTAATTAATATTATGAATTTTAAATATTAAAATATTTTGATACATTTTTATGTTGTAGTTTAATTTATAGTTTTTCATTCCCTTTATATAGAACATTTTTCTGATTAAATTATTTTAATGTTTTAGTTGTTTATGAATCCGGATTAATAAAGATTTTAGTTTTAATAAATTATCTAACGGAAATATATTTCTATATAAAAATCCTTAAACGTTATTGTTTAAGGATTTTTATCAATTAATGATTAAGTTTAAATCAGAACAGCACATCCCTGTGCTGGGTCACTGCTGCGTGCTGCTATAGCTGCTTCTACTGTCATGCCCAGTGCTTTGGCTACGCCTGCACCATAGTCCGGATGGCAGGCATTGCAGTTACGAATATGTCTGTATTTGATAAAGTCAGGTGCATCACCCATAGCTCGTGCTGTGTTTTCAAACAGTACCTGCTTCTGGTTATCATTCATTAAGTTAAATAAGGCGCGGGGCTGGCTGAAATAGTCATTATCGTCTTCGTGGAAATTCCAGAAATCAGCATCACCATGTATTTTAAGCGGAGGTTCACGAAATTCAGGCTGTTCCTGCCATTGATGAAAGCTGTTAGGCTCGTAATGGGGCAGACTTCCATAATTGTCATCTACCCGGGTTGTACCATCACGATGGTTACTGAAAACGGGACAGCGTGCTTTATTAACGGGTATCTGATGATGATTGACCCCTACACGGTAGCGGGCAGCGTCTGCGTAATTATACAGGCGTGCTTGTAATACTTTGTCAGGAGAAACGCTGATTCCCGGCACCAGATTACTAGGAGCGAAAGCAGCCTGTTCAACGTCAAGATAATAGTTATCCGGGTTGCGGTTTAGTTCGAATTCGCCCACCTCGATAAGCGGATAATCGCCATGCGGCCATACTTTAGATAAATCAAACGGATGATAGGGTACTTTTTCTGCATCGGTTTCCGGCATGATTTGAATATACATTGTCCATTTAGGAAAATTACCGGATTCGATAGCATTGTAAAGATCGCGCTGATGGCTGTCACGATCTTGTCCCATGATAGTGGCGGCCTCTTCATCGGTAAGGTTTTTAATTCCCTGTTGAGTGCGGAAGTGAAATTTAACCCAGAAGCGTTCTTTATTAGCGTTAATGAAACTAAATGTATGTGAACCGAAACCATGCATATGCCGGTAACTGGCCGGTATGCCTCTGTCGGACATGGTAATGGTTACCTGATGAAATGATTCCGGCAGTAAAGTCCAGTAGTCCCAGTTATAAGTAGGGCTGCGTAGATTGGTACGGGGGTCGCGTTTGACGGCTTTATTAAGGTCTGGAAATTTACGCGGATCACGCAGAAAAAATACAGGTGTATTATTGCCTACCAGATCCCAATTGCCCTGTTCGGTATAAAAGCGCATGGCAAAGCCGCGGATATCGCGCTCAGCATCTCCGCCACCGCGTTCAGCTGCTACTTCGGAAAAGCGTACAAACATTTCGGTTTTTTTGCCAATCTGGCTGAATAGTTTGGCACATGTATATTTGGTTATATCGTGGGTAACTGTGAAAGTACCAAATGCACCTGAGCCTTTTGCATGCATCCGGCGTTCAGGGATAACTTCACGGACAAAATTGGCCAGTCTTTCGTTCAGCCATAAATCTTGAGCCAGTAAAGGACCGCGTGGTCCGGCTGTAAGACTATTCTGATTATCAGAGACAGGCGCCCCCTGATCTGTTGTGAGATGGGTTACCGGGCATTTTTTTATATCATGGTTCATGGTAAAGCTCCTTGTTAATTTGTTATTAAAAAAGGCCTTTACTGCTTTTGGCTACCCAGATGATTATAGGCTTAAGTATAAAATCGAATGTTAACTGTTTGTTATTTTTACATTTTATTGTAAATGACAATTATTTTTAAATTGTGTGAAATTTTTAATGTATTGAGTTTTAAAGTGAACAATTTTTGGTTATCGCTGGTTGTTGCCCATAAATAAACCAGCCTGCTTTGGCTGGTTTAGAAAATTAATTCAGTTGTTTGAGTAAAGAAATCTTGCTATATAGTCGATTCACTTAAACAGAGAAAGACGAGCCACAGCCACAGGTGGTAGTTGCATTAGGGTTACGGATAACAAATTGTGAACCGTGCAGACTTTCAGAATAATCGATTTCAGCACCAACCAGATACTGATAACTCATTGGATCGATCAGAAATGTTAAGCCATTTTTCTGGATTTCAAAATCATCATCATTAACGATTTCATCAAAAGTAAAACCGTACTGGAAACCTGAGCATCCTCCCCCTGTTACAAATACGCGCAGTTTCAGGTCCGGATTGTTTTCTTCTGCAATTAAATCTTTTACTTTGGTACAACAGCTTTCAGTAAAGATAATCGGTGTTTCAATATCGGTTTCTGACATGGTGTAGTCCTTTTAATAATATGTGCATACTTGATTGTCTATCCTGCTGACCGGTTATGGCAAGAGGGGAATAAGATTTAATCCGCTTTTTTCATCAAGCCCGAACATGATATTCATATTCTGTACAGCTTGTCCGGCTGCACCTTTTACCAGATTATCAATTACAGAAAGAATAATCCAGGTATTATTCTGCGGCGCAGGTTGTATACTGATGCGGCAGAGATTTGCTCCGCGGACTGAGCGGGTTTCAGGTGTGCTGCCAGCAGGCATGACATCAACAAACGGGCTGGATTGATAATAATCGGCAATCAACTGATATGGGTTGCAACCTTCTTTTACCTGAATATATATGGTGGCATGCATGCCGCGAATCAAGGGCGTCAGATGAGGTACAAACACCAGACTGTTACCTGAATTAGGTTGTAAAAGATTCAGTGTTTGCCTGATTTCCGGTAAATGTCTGTGTCCGCTGATACCATAAGCTTTGAAATTATCGCTGCATTCTGCGAACAGGTTACCGGTATTTGCTTTGCGACCTGCACCAGATACTCCTGATTTACAATCGGCAATAAGCGGCATGTCATGAATCAGACATTGTTGCTGCAATAACGGTAATAAAGGCAGGCTGACACAAGTCGGATAGCAGCCCGGATTGGCTACCAGCTGCGCCTGAGTAATGGCAGTACGGTTCAGTTCCGCCAAACCATAAACAGCTTTTGCGATCCATTCGGGGCTGGCATGAGTAAACGGATACCATTTTTGCCAGACTGCTACATCTTTGATACGGTAATCTGCAGACAGGTCGATTACTTTAACTCCCTGTGTCAGTAATATTGGAGCCTCATGCATGGCTACACCGTTAGGTGTTGCAAAAAATACTAAGTCACATTTACTTAAGTCGGCCTGATCGGGATGTTGGAAAATCAAATGATCATAGATGCCGCGCAAACTGGGAAAATAATCGCTTAGCGTTGTTCCGGTAGTGCTGCGGCTGGTAACGGTGATGATTTCAGCTTCCGGATGCTGTGCCAGTAAACGTAATAGTTCTACACCAGTATAACCTGTGGCTCCGACTATGCCGATTTTAATGCTCATATGGATCTCTCATGAATTTTTTGCAATTGCTGTGTAGTTAAATCACGACCTGAGCGCCGAGTTCGACGACGCGGTTAGCCGGTATATGATAGTAATTACCGGCTGAAGCACTGTTTTTATATAACCATTTGAAAAGGCGTGCACGTAACCGCCCCATATTGCCATGTTTGGTTTTGGCGGCAACAACAATGCTGTCGTGTGACAGAAAAAAAGAGGTATCCATGGTATCAAGTTTAATTCCTTGTTCAGCCATCAATTTCAGAATATGGGTGATATTGGCTGTTTCCTGAAAACCATAATTGGCGATGACTCTGGTAAAGCGGGGACCAATCTGTTTCATGGCAATACGGTCATTATCGGCCACATAGGGTATTTCTTTGGTTTTGACGCTGAGCAATACATTATAGCTATGCAGTACTTTATTGTGTTTCAGATTATGCAGGAGTGCTCGTGGAATGCTGAACGGGTCGGAAACCATGAATACTGCATTGCCGGAAACAATCTGAGGCGGGTAGTCGTGCAGGTTTTCAACAAAATTATCCAATGAAAATTCCTGATTTTGCTGTGCCTGTAGCAATTGTGCCTGTCCGCGACGCCATGTTGAGAATAATGTAACCACAATCAGGGCTACCATTACCGGGAACCAGCCGCCATGAATTAGTTTTAGCAGGTTACTGCTGAAGAAAACCAGATCAAAACACAGAAAAACCGAAGTAAGCAGTAAGGCAAGCGGGATTGGCCAGCGCCAGTTTTTAATCATTACTACGCAGAACAGACATGAGGTAATAACCATGGTACCCGTAACTGCAATACCGTAAGCTGAAGCCAGATGTTCTGAATCGTGAAAAGCCAGTACTACTAATGTGACTGCTACCAGTAACAGCCAGTTAACCAGCGGCAGGTAAATCTGACCAACTTCTTCATTATTGGTATGGATAATATTCATGCGTGGGGCAAAGCCAAGCTGTATTGCCTGACGGGTAAGCGAGTAGGCTCCAGCAATAACGGCCTGACTGGCAATAATAGTTGCAAAAGTAGCCAGAATAATTAATGGAATCAATAGCCAGTGCGGTGCGCTGAGAAAAAACGGGTTATTAATTGCATTCGGATTATGCAGAATCAGGGCACCCTGACCCAGATAATTGATAATCAGACTAGGTAAAACAATTTTTATCCATGCTGTCTGGATTGGTTTACGACCAAAATGTCCCATATCGGCATAGAGGGCTTCTGCACCGGTTACAGCCAGTACAACGCAGCCCAGCCCGATAAAACCGTCCCAGCCATGATTAATGGCAAAATTAATTGCATAGAAAGGGCTGAAAGCAAGAATAATTTTCGGAGCCTGAACTATCTGATACAGACCTATCAGTGCAATAGCACTAAACCATATCAGCATAACCGGACCAAACAGTGTACCGATTTTGTGTGTACCTTTTTTTTGAATGAAAAAAAGTCCGAACAGGATAATCAATGCTATTGGCATAACATAAGACCGGAAGCTTTCACTGATTACCGTTAACCCCTCTGCAGCGGATAAAACCGATACGGCCGGCGTAATCATGGCATCACCGTAAAAAAGAGCGGTGCCGGTAAGCCCCATCATCATCACAATCCATACAGGTTTACCCTTAAGATGCTGCATTGCCTGCTGCATCAGTACAACAACGCCGCCTTCACCATTATTATCGGCTCGCAGAATAAACAGAACATATTTCAGAGTAACGATCAGGAGTAATGACCATACAATCAAAGAAACAAAGCCCAGTACATTAGTTTCTGTGGGAGCGATTGTAGAAGCGCGGAAGCTTTCTTTTAAGGCATACAGAGGACTGGTTCCAATGTCACCGTAAACAATACCCAATGCAGCCAGTGTCATTGCGGTATTGGCAGAAAACTGTTTACGCATTTATTTACCTCTAGTGATTATAGGGGAGTGCAGTTTAGTCTTAACGTCAACTTTAGCCAATCCCTTAAGTGTGAGTTTCTTTAGTTTTTTATTCAATAGTCATAGCAACTTATAATTAATTCATATTAATTTTGTGCTTTTGGATATGATACAGATGCATCATTTATCAGTATATCTGAACGAAACGGTAAATTGTTGACATTATTTCATAATTTGTTATGAAAAATTTACATAATGTTAATTATTATGACTGATTTCAGACAGTGATTATACAGTGCCGATGACGCAATTAATTGATATGTTTGTGCTAATCGGTATTAATTTTAAATTTGAATAATGGCAGGTGGTTTCTTTTTTTTCAACAATGAGTTAAAATAAAGAAATTTTTCGAATTATTGAGAAATGGCCCTAAGGCCATTTTTTTGTTTTTATGGAGCACAGATGGATATTCAGGGCATTTTAGAAAAAACTTTGCCGGGTCTGGGCTATGAGCTGGTTAATTATGAGCTGACTGCTCAGGGGGATTTACGCGTCTTTATTGATAAGGCAGAAGGCGGTATTTCCCTGGATGATTGTGTTGCGGTCAGTAATCATTTAAGCCGGGTATTGGCTGTAGAGGATGTGGATTATCAGCGTCTGGAAATTTCCAGCCCGGGCTTAGACCGTCCTTTAACCAAACCGGCAGATTTTACGCGTTTTGCCGGGCAACTGGCCAAGATTAAGACACGTTTGCCTATAGATGGGCAGAAGAATTTTATTGGTCGGATTAATGGTATTGATGAAAACGATTTAATCAGTATTACGCTGGAAGAAATTAATGAAGCGCGTCGAGCCAAACGTGCTGCTGTGGCAGCCGGTAAGACGGTTTTAATAGAATGGCAGAATATTGATAAAGCACGTTTAAAACCAGAATTTGATTTTTAAATTGAAATTTCATATTTTTGTAAGCAAAGGCTTACAAGGAGAATTAAATGAGTCGTGAAATTTTACTACTGGCCGAAGCTTTGGCGAGTGAAAAAAATGTAGATACAGAAGTAGTATTCAGCGCGCTGGAATTTGCTCTGGCCAGTGCGGCAAAGAAAAAAACTGAGCGTGAAAATATGGATGTGCGGGTAGTGATTAACCGCAATACCGGCGATTACAGCAGTTTTCGCCGCTGGCTGATTGTGGCTGATGAGGATTATACCTATCCCGATATTCAAAAAACCATTGAAGAGATTCAGGAAGAAATTCCGGGAACTACGCTGCAGATTGGTGAGTATTACGAAGAACCAATCGAAAATGTGGAATTTGGCCGGATTGGCGCACAGACAGCCAAACAGGTTATTTTGCAGCGCATTCGCGATGCAGAACGTGAACAGATTTTAAATGAATTTTTACAGCGTAAGGATAGCCTTGTTCTGGGTACGATTAAGCGTGTGGAACGACACGGCGCAATCGTAGAAATTGGCCGTCTGGAAGCACTGTTGCCGCGAGATCAGATGATTCCGCGCGAAAACTTCCGTAATGGCGACAGAGTACGGGCTTTGTTTTTACGGGTAGACCAGATTGGTAACCGCAGTCAGGTTATTCTGACACGTACTTCGCGAGAATTCCTGTTAAAACTGTTTGAAATGGAAGTGCCGGAAATTGAAGACGGTCTGCTGGAAATCAAGGAAGTAACACGTGATCCGGGTTTACGTGCCAAAATTGCGGTGAAATCCAATGATGCACGTATTGATCCGCAGGGTACCTGTATTGGTGTACGCGGTTCGCGTGTCAATGCAGTAACGGAAGAATTAGCAGGTGAGCGTATTGATGTAGTGCTGTGGTCACCTGAAACTGCACAGTTTGTGATTAATGCGCTGAGCCCTGCAGAAGTAACTCGTATTCTGATAGATGAAGATCATCATTCTGTTGATGTGATTGTGGCAGAAGATCAGCTGGCCCTGGCAATCGGACGTGGCGGACAGAATGTACGTCTGGCAGCCGAACTAACAGGCTGGCAGCTGAACATCATGACTGTGGATGAGGCTCAGGAACGCCACGAAGCTGAAGATAAAGCCGTACGTGAGCTGTTTATCAATAACCTGGGTGTTGATGAAAACGTAGCTGAGGTACTGGTTCAGGAAGGCTTTACCAGCCTGGAAGAAGTGGCTTATGTTCCTGTTCAGGAAATGCTGGAAATTGAGGGTTTTGATGAAAGTACGGTAGAAGAATTGCGTAATCGTGCCCGTGATGCCATTTTAACCCTGGCCATCGCCTCTGAAGAGCAGTTAGAGCACATGGACGAAGATTTGAAAAATCTGGAAGGTGTTGATCAGGAAATGCTGCATGATCTGGCCAATGAAGGAATTAAAACCCGTGATGATCTGGCCGAATTGTCAGTAGATGAACTGATTGAAATTACAGGCATTGATGAGGAAACCGCCAAGAAAGTGGTGATGGCAGCACGCGCCCACTGGTTTGACGAAGTATGAGGGTACGCGAATGAGTAATCAAATAACTGTAGAACAATTTGCCTCGGAACTGCATTTATCAACCTCAAGGTTGCTGGAACAGTTAGCCGAAGCAGGAGTACACAAACAGGCAGCGACGGATAAACTGACAGCTGCAGATAAAAAACAGTTGCTGGTTTATTTAAAGCAGTCTAATGGTAGTCAGTCTGCCGGTACCATCACGCTGAATCGTAAAAAACCAGCTGAAAAAAGTACTGTTGGCGGCGTTGAAGTTGAAACCCGCCGGCGGCGGCGTATTGCTGTACCGCCGGAAGAACAGGAAGCCAGAAAGGCAGAAGAAAAACAGAATCTTCCGCAGCCTGAATCCGAACCGGTGAAAACAGCAGATACTGAGGCTGAAGAACTGGCAAGAAAAGCTGCTGAAGAGCAGGCTGAAGCGCGACGCAGAGAAGAATCTGCTGCGGCAGCAGCTGCAGAAGCAGCACGTCTGAAAGCAGCAGCGGCGGCCAGTAAAACCGAACAGAAACCTAAAGTGGAATCTGTGCAGACAGAAGTGGTAAAACAGGAAGTGAAACAGCAACAGAACGCAGCAGCTCAACCTGCAGAAGTACCTGCTGATAAAAAGCCAGCAGCAGACAAAACTGAGCAGTCTAAATCCAAGCGCAACAACCGTAACCGGAATGCGAAAAAAATTGATTTGGCTGCACTTAAGGCTGAAGCAGCTAAGCCGATTATCAGTCCTGAAGAGCAGGCTCAGCGTGATGAAGAAGCCAGACGTGCTGAAGCCATGCGCGCTCATCGTGAAATGTTACTGAAACAGAAACAGGAACGTCAGGCACGGCGCGAAGCAGCTAAACAGCAGGCTAAGGAAGAAAGTAAAGCAGTTAGTGAGCAGAAAACTGCTGAAGTGCGTTCGGCTAAGCCAACTGAGAAAAAACCGGTGAGCAGTAATGCACCGAAAGCAGCAGAAAACGTGTCTGAATCGGCAGGCCGGCGTAAAAAAGATGAGCAGCGTCATCAGCGTGAAGACGATATGCCAAAAGGTAAATCAGCGCGCGGTGGTAAAAACCGGCTCTCGGCAGATGCGGCTAACTCAGAAGAGGGGCGCAGCAGCAGACGAGGTGGTAAAAAAGGTGGTAAGAAACAGCTTAAACTGGAACCAAATCAGCATGCCTTCCAGGCACCTACTGAGCCTGTAGTTCATGAAGTGCTGGTGCCGGAAACCATCACAGCTGCTGAGCTCGCACACAAAATGGCTGTTAAGGCTGCAGAAGTGATTAAAACCCTGATGAAGATGGGTATGATGGTGACCATTAACCAGTCACTGGATCAGGAAACTGCGCTGATTGTAGTTGAAGAAATGGGGCATATTGGTAAGGCTGCTGCAGCTGATGATCCTGAAGCCTTTCTGGATGAAGATACTACCGTTACTGAGGCCGAAAAATTACCCCGTCCGCCGGTGGTTACTGTGATGGGGCATGTAGACCATGGTAAAACATCCTTACTGGACTATATTCGCCGTGCTCGTGTTGTGCAGGGTGAAGCAGGTGGTATTACACAGCATATTGGTGCCTATCATGTGGAAACTCCGCGCGGTGTAATTACATTCCTGGATACGCCGGGACATGAAGCATTTACTGCTATGCGTGCCCGCGGTGCGCAGGCTACCGATATCGTGATTCTGGTGGTGGCTGCTGATGATGGAGTAATGCCTCAGACTATTGAAGCCATTGCACATGCTAAAGCTGCAAAAGTACCTTTAGTGGTGGCTGTAAATAAGATTGATAAAGAAGGTGCCAATCCTGAACGTATTCGTCAGGAACTGACAGCACATGAAGTCATTCCTGATTCATGGGGTGGTGATGTACAGTTTATTGATGTTTCGGCCAAACAGGGCACCAATATTGATGCATTGCTGGAAGCAGTATTGCTGGAAGCAGATGTTCTGGAGCTGAAAGCACCTGTAGATTCAGCTGCTAAAGGTATTGTTGTCGAGTCACGTCTGGATAAAGGGCGTGGTGCGGTAGCAACCTTGCTGGTACAAAGCGGTACGTTGCGTAAAGGTGATGTTGTGCTTGCCGGTACAACTTTTGGTCGTGTACGTGCCATGGTAGATGAGAACGGCAAAACCATTACTGATGCCGGTCCGTCTATTCCGGTAGAAATTCTGGGCTTGTCAGATGTACCTAATGCTGGTGAAGATTTTATTGTACTGGCTGATGAGAAAAAAGCACGTGAAATTGCTCTGTTCCGTCAGGGTAAATATCGTGATGTACGACTGGCTAAACAGCAGGCCGCCAAACTGGAAAACATGTTTAACAACATGGGTGAAAATCAGGCGCAAAGCTTGCCGATTATTATTAAAGCAGATGTTCAAGGTTCTTATGAGGCCTTAGCAGGTAGTTTACGTAAACTGTCTACTAATGAAGTACGGGTTGATGTATTGCATAGTGGTGTAGGTGGTGTGACAGAATCTGATGTGAATCTGGCTATCGCCTCTGGCGCAGTTATCATTGGTTTTAATGTACGTGCTGATGCCACTGCACGTAAATTGGCTGAACATGAAGGTATTGAGATCCGGTATTACAATATCATTTATGATGCTATAGATGATGTGAAGGCAGCTTTAAGCGGTATGCTGGCACCAGAACAAAAAGAAAATGTGATTGGTACAGTAGAAATTCGTCAGGTTATTAACGTATCAAAAGTGGGTAATATCGCCGGCTGTATGGTAACCGATGGTTTAATCAAGCGTGATTCTCATGTTCGGTTAATTCGTAATAATGTGGTTGTGCATACAGGTGAACTGGCTTCATTAAAACGCTTTAAAGATGATGTTAAGGAAGTACGTCAAGGCTTCGAATGTGGTCTGATGCTGAAAAACTTCAATGAAATTATGGAAGGTGATCAGCTGGAAGTCTTTGAGGTAGTTGAAGTTGCCCGTAAGCTTTAAAATGATTTAGGGTATAACAGGCAGCCAGAGAAGTTTCCGGCTGCCTGAATTTACTGGCCTGATCACAGAAAGGAATGATTATGCGTAAACCTCAGCGTGGTTATGCTCGTCAGGATCGTGTCAAAGAGCAGATTATGCGTGAACTGGCCGAACTTGTGCGTGTTGGTCTCAAAGATCCGCGTGCCGGTTTTATTACAATTAATGAAGTAGAAGTAACCCGGGATTATAGTCATGCTACTATTTATTACACCGTGCTGGATGATAGTACCCGTGCTGTAACCGAAGAAGCACTGGAACATGCTAAGGGTTATTTGCGTAGCGAACTGGCTCGTCGAATAACTTTATTCCGTACACCTGAGCTGACGTTCATTTATGATGATTCACTTGAACGTGGTATGAGTATTTCGCATTTGATTGATAAAGTTTCTAAAGAAAAACCGGTTGAAGATTAAATGAAGCTTAAAAAAAGAGGTTGTCCAAGATTGGACAACCTCTTTTTATATTATTTAACCTGATTTATATTATGAATTTAGCGACCATAGTGAACCATTACTGAGGCTTTGGCAATGGCATGACTATTCACTACAAAACCCGCATAACTAGTAGTTGCATCCTCAGGTAAATCAATTTTATCGGTATTCAGAGCATAAACAGTAAATATATAACGATGGGGCGTATGACCTTCTGGCGGATAAAAACCCGAGTAACCTAAAGTTCCGGTCTCGTTACGTAGCTGACGTGTTCCGGCAGGTAAATTCTGCCCTCCTTCTGCACCAGCATTTCTTTTTAGTTCAGTTAAGTCTTTTGGCAGATTAATAGCCATCCAGTGCCACCAGCCTGCACCTCCTGTAGGCGCATCAGGATCATGGCATTGAATTGCAAAACTTTTGGTTTCGGCTGGCGCATTTTCCCAAATTAAAGCAGGAGACTGGTTGTCACGATCACTTTGATAAGAGGAATCGACAGTGTCGCCGTTTTTGAATTCAGGACTGGTTAAAGTAAATGTATTTGGCATTATATTTCTCAATGTCATTAGAAGATAAGATATGTGGTGATTTAATTTTGCTGGATAAGGTTAATTAAGTCAACGCAATGTAAGAATAATAAATAATAATGAAATTAGTTAAAAGGGTTTTAGATTGGTAGCAAAATAATTGCAAACATTAATTTGGCTGATTGATAAACTGTTATAGAATATCAGGCCAGTGGTTTGCTCTTTTGAGACTATCAAGATGAAAGAAATATTACCTTGGGTATGCATTCCTGGTTTTATGCTGGATGAAACATTATGGGATGATATGAAAGCTAATTTGGCTGAATCCCAGCCGGTATTATGTGCATCACTGGCAAACGGAGACAGTATTGCTGCTATGGCAGAAAATATTGCTGTTTCTGCTCCTGAACGTTTTGTGCTCATTGGTTTTTCGCTTGGCGGCTATGTTGCAAGAACACTGGCCGCCCAGTATCCGCAGCGGGTTGCTGCCCTTGTCTTAATTGCTACTTCATTGCGTGAGGATACACCACAGCAATATGCAGCAAAACAAAATACTTTAAAAATTCAGCAGCATCTAAATTTTCGTGGTTTGGGGCATAAAGCTATAATTCAGACGTTGCGACCTGATAATCAAAATAATCAAGAGATGATTGGCAGAATCCGGCAGATGAGTGAACGTTTGGGTTTTAATGTGTTAAGCAAACAATCTTTGCTAAACCGTAAAACTCCGACAGATCAGAAAATTTCCTGCCCGACTTTGATTATTGCTGCTGCGCAGGATCAGATGCGCTCTATCGATGAAGCTAAGGAGTTGCAGGAATTTATACCACAGGCTAGTCTGAAAATAATCGAAAATAGCGGACATATGTTGCCACTGGAGCAACCGGAAATATTGGCTGAAATGATATCCGGCTGGCTCAATCAGCTTTGATGTAATTAAATTTAATTAAAAATATTTTTGGTTTTATCAGTTAAATATATTAAGCGTGCTTACTGATGAATAAAGCAGTTAATTATTGCGGATGGCATTTGAATTTTGTGTATTCTGTTCCAGCCATTTTTGTGCTGTAGCTGTATCACTAAAGTATCTGGGTCGTTGCAAAGTTAGTAAATTAGCAAGACGTATACCTATACGAATCCAAATATCGTCAACGACAATAGCAGTACGACCAAAATCATGGGCATGCTGACGCAGAAATCTGAGATGTTCTAAAGCCATATCTATAGTGAAATCTTTCATCTGACTTAGATCAAGTAACAGATTAGGTAAATGGGTGTGTTCAATGGCTTTTAACAAAGCATTTTCCAGCTGATGAAAATCTTCCAGTGTAAATTCATTGTATAGTACAACGTCTAAACCGTAACTTTTCTGATGGATAGAAATCATATATTTGCCTTTAATGCCCAGAACAATTTATCTTACCTGATTCAGCAGATTTTAAAATATCATACTAATTGATTAATACATTGGCTATGATTCTTGTAAGTCTATTCTGATATTGATTAGAAAATTTTAAAAGCTGTGGTATTGATACAACCAAACTATAGGTTGATGGATTTTGTTAGTCAAATTAAATCATCTGTTAGAAATAGAATATATTGCTATAAAATAAAACCAGCAGTTTTTAGTACTAAAAACTGCTGGTTTGGTAATGCCAAAGTGTTTTTCTTTATCTTTGAGGAATATTATTCTGATTACTTGTAGTAGTTACAAGTGTGCCTGAAGGTACAAAACGATAGAAAACTTCGCCATCCTGTATATAACCCAGTTTATCCCGGGCCATTTCATTTATTGCATCTTTTCCATCGGCAAGATCTTTAATTTCGGCGGTAAGAGCTCGATTACGCTGTATCAGGGTTTCATTACTAGCATTTTGATTTATGACGTTGTTCTCAAGATTCCACATATCGTGCCAGCCGCCATGCCCCATCCACAAGTCGTATTGTAAACCGGCCAATGCAAATAACAATACCCAGGTTACCCACTTCATTTTATTTGCCTATAATATTCCATATCAGAATTAGCTAAGCTGATAAAAAGCTTTTTTACCCGGATAGTAGGCTGCAGAACCAAGTTCTTCTTCAATTCGCAGCAACTGATTATATTTGGCAATACGATCAGAGCGTGAAAGTGAACCAGTTTTAATTTGCATGCAGTTTGTACCTACGGCCAGATCTGCTATGGTGCTGTCTTCGGTTTCGCCAGAGCGATGGCTCATTACACTGGTATAGCCAAAGCGTTTGGCTAAATCTACCGCTTTAAGTGTCTCGGACAATGTACCAATCTGATTGACCTTAACCAGAAGTGAGTTAGCCAGACCCTGGGTTATACCTTCGCTTAAAATAGCCGGATTGGTAACAAACAGATCATCACCAACCAGCTGTACTTTTTTACCCAGACGTTCTGTCAGAAGTTTCCAGCCTTCCCAGTCGTGCTCGCTCATACCGTCTTCAATAGACACAATAGGGTATTTGTTAACAAGGTCAGTCAGGTAGTCAGCAAACTCGGCACTGGTCAGGCTCAGATTTTCTGCAGTTAATTCATAATGCCCGTTTTTGTAAAACTCACTGGAAGCGCAATCCAGAGCCAGTACGATATCTTTGCCCGGAATATAGCCTGCTGCCTCTACAGCAGACAGAATCAGCTGAATGGCTTCTTCATGACTGGCTAAATCTGGCGCAAAACCGCCTTCATCACCAACACTGGTAGACATACCTTTATCATTACATAATTTTTTCAGATGGTGAAATACTTCAGCGCCACAGCGCAATGCCTGACGAAATGATTCTGCGCCCACCGGCATAATCATGAATTCCTGAATATCAAGGCTATTATTGGCATGTGCACCGCCATTGATAACATTCATCATGGGAACAGGCATGGACATTGGCCCGGCACCGCCTATATAACGATATAGTGGTAAACCGGCATCTTCTGCTGCAGCACGGGCAACTGCCAATGAAACTGCCAGCGTAGCATTGGCTCCAAGGCGACCTTTATTATCAGTACCGTCCAGATCAATCATAATCTGGTCGATATAGCTTTGTTCACTGGCATCAATGCCAATAAGTGCCTGTGCAATTTCATTATTAACATTCTCTACAGCCTGTAATACACCTTTGCCCAAATACCGCTGTTTATCGCCGTCACGCAGTTCCAGTGCTTCTTTTTCACCGGTAGACGCGCCAGAAGGCACGGCAGCTCTGCCCATTACCCCAGATTCAAGCAGAACATCACATTCAACTGTCGGGTTACCGCGTGAATCCAGTATTTCACGCGCAAAGATGTCAATAATTGCACTCATGCAAGTCTCCAGAATTTTAAATTTTATATTGTTATGCGATAAAGACTACAAACAATAATTTTGCCAGTCATCGGGTTGACCAGATGGTTAAACTTTGTATTATACCGGAGGCTGAGTATGAGAAAAGGGTAATTTACACATGATTTTTTGAGCGGTAAATTAAATAGAACAATCAGGTAGCATATGTTTATTATATAAAGTAAACAAATTGATTTCTGTTAAAGGTGCTTTGGAGAATCAACTAAAACTCTCAGGAACTTATGGTGGCTATATATCAACTTTATCTGAGACCTGAATTTTAGTATAGCTCAGATTTGTATCCATCGGTGGTTTATAGGCGTAAAGAAAATGTTGTTTACTGCTATAGTGTTAGCAAATAGGGCATCATTTCGGAGTTTTTTTTGTATATTTTTGTTTGACAGTTAAGAGTTGATTAGGTATAGTTCGCAACTTCTCTACGGAGAGTTGGCCGAGTGGTCGAAGGCGCTCCCCTGCTAAGGGAGTATACGGGCAAAACCTGTATCAAGGGTTCGAATCCCTTACTCTCCGCCATTTTACAAAAAATCCCTGAATTAAATTTCAGGGATTTTTTATTTACTGGTTTTAAAATGAGAGTATGTATCGCTATTGGTAAATCTTATTTTCAAATCATTTAGTTATGTCATTACTTGCCATGACATAATACCTACGCCAACTCAAATGGTATTCTTTTTTATATTTTGTCAATAAATCTGATGCTTTTTAGGTATATTTATGTTAAATTATATAATGATTACTATTATCATTTAAATGAATTTAACTAAATAATTTATTTAAATTTTATTAAAATAAATTCGTCAGAGGTCCGTCTTCATTATGCGTAAACTGGTTCACCATTCGTTTTCACTGGCATTACTCTCAACTTTAATATCTCCGTTATATGCTGCAGAAGCAGTACTGGATGATGTAGTGGTAACAGCTTCGGGATTTAAACAACAGGCAAAAAATGCAGCAGCATCAATTACTGTGATTAATGCCAAAGAACTCGAAACTAAGGAATATCACGATGTCACTGATGCTTTGCTGGATGTACCAGGAGTGGTAGTAACCGGTGGCGGCAGTACGAAAGATATCAGTATCCGTGGGATGTCGGGTGCTTATACTATGTTGCTGATAGATGGCAAACGGGTCAATTCGCGCGGGGTTCGTCCTAATTCCGATGGTCCGGGAATTGAGCAGGGCTGGATGCCACCAATTTCAGCGATTCAGAGGATTGAGGTGATTCGTGGTCCTGCTTCAGCTTTATATGGATCCGATGCAATGGGTGGGGTGATTAATATCATTACCAAAAAAACAGCTGCTGACTGGACTGGTTCAATTAAGGCAGATGCTACTATACAACAGCATAGTAATAGCGGTAATACTCTGCAAAGCAGCGTTTATGTTTCCGGTCCGTTAATTCAGGATAAATTAGGTATCCGTGTTAATGCAGGATATTCTCACCGCGATGAAGATAAATTTATCGGCGGCTATAAAGAACAGCGTATGCGCAACGGTGATCTGGTTCTGTCCTGGACACCGGATGATAAAAATACAATTGATTTTGAATTAAACCGAAGTTTACAGAATCGCAATGGTAAAGTAGGTAAAACAATTGATACAGCACCGCGCAGGGGTGTAAAACCTACAGATGATTACACGCTGTATGATCGCAATCAGTATAGTATTACTCATCGTGGCCACTACGATAAAATTGATACTCAGACATATGTTCAGCGTGAGGAAAATGATAATCCATCACGTGATATGCATGAAAAAAATACTATTTTTAATACCCAGACTCAGTTTCGCCTGAATAAACATACTTTGAGCATCGGCGGCAGATGGCAACGGGAAGAACTGAATGATACTGGTAACCAGCTTGTTATTAACGGGCGGCGGTTAACTCATCTGGAGCGTGATTCCTGGGCAGTTTTCGGACAGGATGAATGGCGTATCGTACCAACATTTGCACTGACTGGTGCAGCACGACTGGATCATGATGAAAATTATGGTTCTGAGATCACTCCAAAGTTTTATGGTGTATGGACGCCTAATAAAGAATGGACAATAAAGGGTGGTTATTCCCGTGGTTATAAAGCACCTGCACTGCGTGCAGCATCAGATGGCTGGGGGCAGGTAACCGGTGGTGGATATTCTAATGGTATTATTATAGGTAACTCAAATCTGAAACCGGAAAAATCAGATAATTTCGAAATCAGTTTCAACTGGGATAATAACCGTAATCTTTCTGCTGGTTTAACTACTTATTATACAAAGTTTAAAAACAAAATAACGGAAGTACGTACCTGTCAGGGTAAGGCCGGTTCAAATGCCTGTTCTTGGCGTAATGAGTATTTTGACTTTATCAGTCAGCGCGAAAATGTGGATAAAGCAGTTTTACGCGGTATAGAAGCAACATTTGGCTGGAAAATTACACCAAAAGTAGACTGGTCTGCGAATTATACCTATACACATAGTGAGCAGAAGAGTGGTCAGTTTAGTGGTAAGCCATTAAATGAAATGCCGAAAAATATGTTTAATACCACGCTTAACTGGAATGCGACGGAAAAATTATCTACATGGGCCAGATGGAATTTCCGCAGCAGAACTTCAGATTATCTGTCACGGACCTCAATGGCAATTGGTAAGCCATCATATGGTTTTGTAGATACAGGATTGGTATTTAAACCGAAAAAAGATCTGATTTTAAGTGGCGGTATTTATAATATATTTGATAAAAGAGTTGATCAGAAAGATTATGGTCGTACTCTGGATGGGCGTCGTTATAGTATCAGTGCACAAGTTAATTTCTAATCCGAAGTTATTGCTGTTTCAAAATAATTTCTTATTATTAATTTTTGAAAAAGTATAAATCTGCCAGCTTTCAATTATTGAAAGCTGGCAGATTCCTAATGATGAATAGTTATTTAAATTTCTGTATATGAGTACTAAGCAAAAAACATTCTAGTGTTATTCATGCCTTTCACCAATGATTCTTTCAGTTAATAAATAATACTGAGATTAAGTTTTTTGTGAAATAACTTGAAACGTATTTTTGCTAGTAATGGAAGCTATATCCTGCCAGTGACTATTGCGCAAGCCGGCTATGATTTCAGCAATCTGGCGTAAATTATCAGGAGTGTTATTCTGATGCGGCAGAGGAGACATATAAGGTGCATCAGTTTCGATTACTATATGTTGTAAAGGTAGCTTTTCGGCAATGTGCCGAATTTTTTTTGCCTGTGTTCGTAATAATAAAGAACCAACACCAATAAAAAAACCATGCTTAATCCAAGCCTGTGCTTCTTCCATACTGCCGGAAAAGGCATGAGCAATCCCGCCAAAAGTAAATTGGCAACGTTTAATACTGTGTATGCAAGCATCGGTAGCATGGACGTTATGAATAATGACAGGACGCTGCAGAGATTTGGCCATTCTTAGTTGGGCTTCAAAACAGTTAATCTGCAAATTTTTGTCTGCTGTGTTATTTATTCGTGCAAAATCCAGACCAATTTCTCCCATCATAATATCTGGATGTGTATGTAGTAATGATTCGAGTTGATTGAGTGCAGAATCATTGTGACTGTTGATATACCAGGGATGAATGCCTATTGCCGCATATATGCAAGAATAAGCTTCTTGAAGTTCGATGGTTGTCAGCCAGTCAGCAGGGCTGGTGGCGGGTACGAGAAAATGACCAATATGTTTATCAGCAGCCTGTTGCAGTACTTGGGTTAAATTTTCTGTCAGGGGGCTGTGATTGAGATGGCAGTGGCTGTCAAATAGCATGAGAATAAAAAACACGAGCTTGAGGGCTCGTGTATCTGCTGGTATCAGTTCTGTGATGATTCTTCGCTGCTACTGCTATGATCAGTTTCAGCTTTTGCAGAGGGGGTTTCTGCGACTTCAGTTGCTGATGCCGGTTTTGCTGTCTGCATAGAGGGATGTTGTTTAGCAATAGCCTGCTCTTCTGGTGAAACTTCACCTTTAAAGCGGTTATTCAAATCAAAACGCTTTCCTCCGCGTGCCAGAGATTTGATATATCGCGGCCGGCGGCAGTGATTGGCCAGAACGCGTGCTATAAGAGCAGGATCATATTGTGGTAATGCAGTAATTAAATCCTGATCAATGCCGATTGCTAATGGTTTAAAATGCTTAAATACATCATATTTGCGATAGATATGTTCGGCAATCATATCAGTTTGCTTTTTTTTGCTCATGGTCTGTACAGCTGATTTCAGGGCTGCACCCAAAGCGGTTTCTTGACTCATAAAGTTACTTCCTTGTGGGTTTATGGCCATTTCAATGAAATAATAATGAATTAAATCATTGATACAGATGATAACTTTGCAGTTATGGCTATAAAAAAATATTCAGATATTAGCTTCATCAGATAAATAATGAGCAATATCAGGTGTATTTACGTGAATATCAGCATTTTGTGCACGCTGGCGTAAAGCATGATCCATGAGTACCAAAGCAAGCATTGCTTCAGCAATTGGCGCTGCGCGCAGTCCGACACAAGGATCGTGACGACCTTGGGTCGATAGTAGAACCGGCTTGCCATGAATATCTATTGAATGACGAGGTGTGGCAATGCTGCTGGTAGGTTTAATGGCCAGATTAATGTGTATGTCCTGACCACTGCTGATGCCTCCTAATATACCGCCGGCATTATTAGATCTAAATCCTTCAGGTGTCAGCTCATCTCCATGTTCACTGCCTTTTTGGCGTATACATTCAAAACCTGCACCTATTTCTACGCCTTTAACTGCGTTAATGCCCATCATGGCATGAGCTATATCGGCATCAAGACGATCGAAAACCGGTTCACCCAGTCCGACCGGAACATGACGAGCAGTAACATGCAGTTTGGCTCCGATGGAATCACATGCTTTACGTATGCTATCCATATATTGTTCCAGTTCTTGAATCTGGCTTTTATTGGCGACAAAAAAAGGATTATTGTTTATATAGGCATAATCTTCAAAAGAGATATTTTTTTCACCAATCTGGGTGATATGGGCAATTATTTCAGTATTAAAATGCTGACGTAACCATTTTCTGGCTACTGCGCCTGCTGCTACCCGGGCAGCTGTTTCACGAGCTGAGCTACGTCCGCCGCCGCGATAATCTCTGATACCGTATTTATGCCAATATGTGTAGTCCGCATGTCCGGGGCGGAAACTCTGAGCAATATCACTATAATCTTTACTGCGCTGATCAGTATTTCTGATTAATAAAGCTATCGGTGTGCCGGTGGTTTTTCCTTCAAATACGCCGGAAAGAATTTCGACAATATCTGCTTCACGACGCTGAGTAACATGGCGGCTGGTACCGGGTTTACGTCTGTTCAGATCATGCTGAATATCGGCCTCATTTAAAGCCAGTCCCGGCGGACACCCGTCTATGATACAACCAATTGCAGCACCGTGGCTTTCACCAAAGGTGGTAACAGTAAGGATTTGTCCGAAAGTATTGCCGGCCATAAGTTTTACTCTTACATTTTCAGTATCAGAAATAATTTTGCTGTTGAGTTTAGCATGGTTTATACGGTTTAGGCATAATTTGTCTGGCAGTTCGTTTGTTTTTGGCGCAGATGCTTTGATATGGTTATAAATTTACCTTTTTTACCAGAAATTTTTGTCTCTTATCAACAGAAATAAGGATGTGATAAGCCTGATAAGTAAAAAATATGTTAAATGGATAGTAAAATTTAATAATGAATCAAATGTAATATTTTTATTTATTGATAGGCTGTTTTTTCTGATCGGTTGTTTTTGCTGCCGGTTTTTCAGGCTGGCCGGATGGTTCTGTGCCGGCTATAACGGGTGGTTCTGATGGTACGGGCTTGGTTCTAATCGGAAAGTTAATTGTCGTACCAAGACCAAAATTGTGATTGCCACCACCAATACCGACTGCCACATTAGAAGGCATGCCAATACTGCATGCTCCAACTAGAAGTAAAGCAATAAGGGAAACGAGTTTTAATCTCATAATTCTCTTCGGATAGAAATATTGTTTTATTATAAATCTTTCTGGTTATCTGGCGAATTAATTTATGGTGTCATTAGTGTAATTTTGTTATCTGGAGAGTATAGAATAAAAAATCATTTAGCTGAAAGTATCATTATTAATATAGAGAATATCAATATTTTTACTGATTTATATTATTGTTTTATCTATATTTATTAAATATGGCATTAAAAGAATAATTTTTTATTATTATAAATGATGGGGTATTGATAAATTCCCCATCATAGCTCATCTCATCTGCATTTTCATTTACTGAATTGCCATCTTATGCACTTGAATTAGTAACGGTATGTCCCGTTTAGAAAAAAATTGTCAAATGTGCTTATTAGGCCAAACTGCGATCCTGGTTAGTATTGCAATAATTAATTATATGGAGCAATGCTTTTGGCTACATTACTGAGTCCTTGAGCCAGAGCATTAACCATATTATTGTAGCCATTGCCTTGCTGAGGTAGTCGGACATTAAAGTTCTGACCTTGTTCATTATTAATACCCTGCCAGCTGCTGTAACCACTGATGTAGATATAACCATCATAGCTACCTTGAAAAGACTGTATATATACAGTTAGTGTGGTTTTAGTTTTATTTTCAGGAGTAAACAGATAGCGAATACTTTGTTTATTAAGTTCATTGGCCAGTGTCTGACTAATTTCATCGCCAAGATCATCAGCCCATAGATGCTGCTGGGCAAAGTGCAGAGTTGTCGGACTGTCCTGATAAACTAAATTCCCCTGATTAAGGCGCTCAGCCAGTACCACTTTAAGTTGTACCGGAATTCTCTGGCTGCCGGCCGGTAATTGATAGTTACTGCCGGGTAGCTGATAGTAGGTAATCGGATTACCGGCACATGCACCAAGCGTCAGACTGACAGCACAGACAAGTGGTAACAAAATTTTCATTATCTGGCTCCTTTTGGTTCCGGATCATGCCCGCGACGATTAAAAATCAGGGCATTGGGTTGTTGTTTCAGGGTTTTCAGTGTTGGCTGTGCATCTTTCAGGGTGCTGTCAATACTTTTCAGAGTTTGCTGAATATCACCATATAGAGGTGAGGTGCTGGATACACCTTGTAATGTAGTCCGTAATTCTTTCAGAGTAGCCGCCAGCTCAGCAGGTAGTTGCTGAGTTTTATTTTGTGATAACAAGCGGTCTGCACTGGCCAGAGTCGTTTTTAATTGCGCCAGTGTCATATCCAGCTGTTTCATGGTGTTTTCTATAGGCAGCTTATTCATTTTGGCTAATAGTGCAGTCAATTGATTCTGGATCATATCAAGTCCGGTATGGGTGCTGCTGATAACGGTATATCCCTGATATTGTGCTACGGGTTTAAACAGTGATTCTCCCGCTTGCGCCTGAGATAAACTAATATACTGATTACCAGTAATCAGATTGTCTTTTTCCAGAGATGCAGATAACCCCAGATTAAGTGCCTGCTGGATTTGCTGCTGCCAGATTTTATCATCTTGTTTGCCGGCATTTATTTCCATACGTCCCGGCTCAATACGTAAACGTACTGGTATCCAGCCATGCTGGAAGAGTTTATGGCTGTCATTCAGGGCAAAGTAAGGTACATCTGCAACAGAACCGATATTAATACCCTGATATTCTACCGGAGCACCAACGCTGAGTCCGCGTACAGACTGCTGGAAGAATACAACATAGTATTGAGCACGGTTTGTCGGCAGGTTATCCAGCTCCCGTTCGCTATTGTAGAGAGTAAATTCAGTGTTGTTGGCAACAGGATTGCCTTTACCTTCAAACATGGTTTTGAATACGATTGCACCCGAGAGCAGTGCGGGTATGGGCGCAGAATCAATATGTACACCGCCGCCAGAAGCAGTAATCTGCAGGCCGGTCTGCAGCCAGAATTTAACTTTGTCGCCTATCAGACTGTCATACGGACTATTGATGTAGACCTGATAATGTACACTGTTGTCTTTAGGGTCAAAATAGGCTTTTTCAATTTGTCCGGCACTGATATCTCCGTAAAGTACCGGGCTGCCCGGATTAAGCAGCTTGTCACTGTGGCCTTTCAGACGCAAACGTATACCACTTTGCGATATGGCAGTGACCGGAGGTAAATCAGCAACTGTAAATGTTTCTGCTCTTTCTTTGCTGTGCCCCGGAGTAAAAGCGATATATGAACCGGAAACTAAGGTATTCAGGCCGGTAATACCACTCTGATCTATGCGTGGTTTAACAATCCAGAACTGAGTGTCTTTACGTAGCATATTTTTGACGTCAGCTGTCATCTGCGCTTTGATTTGTACGCCTTTTTCATCTGGGCTGATTCTGATTGCAGTAACTTTACCGACGGTGACGTTCATGACTTTAATGGTAGTCGTGTTAATTTCAATCCCGTCCGCGTCTTTTATATACAAAGTAATTTCCGGCCCTGTATGGCGCAGATGCTGAAAAAGCAGCCATGCCCCGGTTAATAATGCCAGCACCGGAATAATCCACACCAGTACGTTAAAGGGTGGATTACGTTTTACTGTGGCAGTTGCCTGCGGCGTCTGATTATCAGATTGGCTCATGATGAGAATGCCTTTTACTGCTGTTTTTATAATGAGGTTTATGGTGTTTTCTTTGTTGTACTGCTTCATCCCAGAGTAAACGCGGGTCGAAACTCAGTGCAGAAACCATGGTCAGGATGACAACTGCACAAAAGTAAATGGTGGCAGCACCTGGGGTTACATTAGCCAGTGGTGTGGAAAATGCCGACATGAGAATGATAACGACAAATATATCAATCATTGACCAGCGCCCGATTGATTCGGTAATACGGTAGAGTATGGTTAATTTGTGTGCAGACATTAATGGCCGGTAAGCAGCAGAATACAGTAGAACCAGCATAGAAATAATTTTCAATATGGGAATGGCCATACTGGCACTGAATATAACAACTGCAATTAAAACGTCACCATCATTCCACATGTATTCTATACCATCAAGAATGGTACTAGAAAGATTGGTGCCCGGCGAGCGGGTAATCATCATCGGCAATAAATTAGCCGGTATATAGAAAATAATGGCTGCCAGCAGAAAGGCCATACTAATGCTCAGACTTAACGGTTTACGGCGGCTCAGATACGAACCGCAGACGCTGCATACATTCAGGCTGGCTGGTTGCTCAAAAAGACAATAATTACAGTTGAGGGTATCAGCACTATTGTTCTGTAAAACAGGATCATTGCCGGTAAGGCGCTGTATCTGATAAAAAATCCAGTGTTCAGGTACACCCTGAGAAGTGCGGATAAGTAAAATGGCCAGTACCATCATCAGCCAGAAAGCAAGTCCGAAATGAATTTGTGCCATACCACTGATTTTAATATAAGCTACCAGTGTGGCAATATAAAATACATCGACCATAATCCAGTGGCGCAGACGAACCAGTGTACGGGTAGCGTATAGCATACCGGGTAATATCTGCCGGTAGCGCAAACCTGTGTATACGTACAGACACAATAACAGAAACAGTACCGGCGAACCAAAAGTTAACAGGAACATGACTTCCGCCAGCAAAGAATAATCCTGCTGGGCCAGTGTCTCAACCATATACGGAATAGTTAGCTCTACATGTATGCCAAGTAAATCTATGCTCATGTATAACTGTGTATACACAATTAACATGATAATTAATGAAGCAATAGCATAAGCTGTTGGCGTATCCAGTGGATGATGTTCAATTCGAACCAGATGCTGCCTGCAACGAGGGCAATGAGCATATTCGCCGGGAGTCAGCGAAGGAATAGACAGAGAAAGACCACAGCAGGGGCAGCCAACATGATGTGCCGGCAGGCTGCCATCTGGCAAGTCAGTTAATGAAGTTTGCGCCTGTTGTGTGGAACGGTAGCTCAAGATATCAAATTTCAATTATAAAAATAGCTATATAAAAAATAACTTAACAGAGATATAAATTCTCTGTTAAGTTCAATATACGTAATTTAATGATAATGTGCAATTATCTTATAACGCAGCAAGTACGGCATCACCCATCTGGCTGCATGAAATACGCGTACAACCTTCTTCAAATATATCACTTGTCCGCAAACCTTGTGCCAGCACTTTGCCTACAGCTGCTTCGATTCGCTGAGCTGCATCTTCGTTATTCAGGCTGTAACGTAAAAGCATCGCTAAAGAAAGTATAGTAGCCAGTGGATTAGCCAGATTCTGACCGGCAATATCAGGAGCAGAACCATGTGAGGGTTCATACATGCCCTTACCGGTTTCATTGAGAGAAGCGGAGGGCAGCATACCAATAGAGCCGGAAAGCATTGAAGCCTGATCAGAAAGAATATCACCAAAGATATTGCCTGTTACGATAACGTCAAACTGCTTAGGTGCTTTTACCAGTTGCATGGCGGCGTTGTCTACGTACATATGGCTAACGCTGACATCAGGATAATCTTTACTCATTTCTGTAATGATTTCACGCCATAATTCTGTTGTTTCCAATACATTGGCTTTATCGACGGAACAAAGTTTTTTGTTGCGTTTTTGTGCTGCTTCAAACGCAATTTTACCGATACGGCGAATTTCACTCTCACTGTAACGCATGGTGTTGATACCTTCGCGTTCACCGTTAGCTAGTGTATGAATTCCGCGCGGTTCACCAAAATAAATATCGCCGGTTAATTCACGCACGATAAGAATATTCAGTCCGGAAACTACTTCCGGTTTTAATGTAGAAGCATTGGCCAGCTCTGGATAGAGAATTGCCGGACGCAGATTGCCAAAAAGATTGAGGTCTTTGCGTATGGCTAGCAGACCGCGTTCGGGACGTAACGAACGTTCCAGTTTATCGTATTGAGGGCCGCCAACTGCGCCAAGCAATACTGCATCTGCCTGACGACAGATATTCTGAGTAAATTCAGGGTAGGGATGTCCGTATTCATCATAGGCTGCTCCTCCCAATGGTGCATACTGATAATCTGCATCCAGCCCCTCTGCAATCAGTTTGTCCAGAACGCGTACAGTTTGTCCGATGATTTCCGGTCCGATACCGTCACCGGGAAGAATAGCAATATGTTTGCTCATTTTATTCTTTCTGCTTATCGATTAATGACTGATAATTTTGAGTTATCAGTTAGTTTTTCAGATTATAAATGATTGAAAATTTCTGATTCAGTCAGAGCTGATACAGCCATGGTTGTTGTTGCTTATGTTTATTTTCATATGCTTTGATAGCATCAGCATGTTGTAATGTCAGTCCGATTTCATCCAGACCGTTAAGCAGACAGTGTTTGCGGTGTTCAGTAATCTCAAAATGATAATGTTTTCCGTCTGGCGTGTTAACAGTTTGTTCCGGCAGATTAATATTTAGCTGATAACCTTCATGAGCTGTCACATCGTGAAATAGGAGATCAACAGTTTCTTCAGGCAGAACGATAGGTAATAAACCATTTTTGTAGCAGTTATTGAAAAAGATATCAGCAAAAGAAGGTGCAATAATGGCACGGAATCCATAATCATCCAGAGCCCAGGGAGCGTGCTCACGGCTGGAGCCGCAACCGAAGTTTTTCCGTGTGAGCAGAATATGCGCGCCCTGATAACGTGGCTGATTAAGCACAAAGTCTGGATTTAGCGGACGTTTACTGTTATCCATACCTGGCTCACCATGATCCAGATAACGCCATTCATCAAATGCATTCGGCCCGAAGCCGCTGCGTTTAATGGATTTAAGAAATTGTTTGGGAATGATTGCATCAGTATCTACATTAGCGCGGTCAAGAGGCGCTACGAGTGCAGTAAGAGTGGTAAAAGATTTCATGCGGTATTTCAGTATTTTATAGTTTATGATTGAATTTTATGCAAGCCCTTGCGGGCTTGCATGCAGTTACATTTCTGAGCGTACGTTGTCAGAAGCATTACTTACAGCCTGACCGCCGGCAGAAATATCGCGGCCTACACCGGAAACAGTATGACAACCGGCCAGAAAACCAACAATAGCAAGACTTAAAAGCATTAATTTTTTCATGATCTTATCCTTGTATTGTTATCTGTTGGCAGCATTGGATAAATGTTGACCACCAGCTTTGACATCCTGTCCCACGCCGTGAATTGTGTGGCAACCAGTAACTACGGCCATAACCATTGCAGCAATTAACAACATTTTTTTCATACCGTACTCCTTCAACAAAGATAAATATTAACAAATTCAATCAGAACTACATGCTTATCATGCACTTGCTGGATTAAAACTGCAAGTTATTCACTTTATATCTGTCGCACATCGGTAAAATGTCCGGTAATGGCAGCAGCCGCTGCCATCGCCGGACTAACCAGATGAGTACGTCCGCCGTTGCCCTGTCTGCCTTCAAAATTCCGGTTAGACGTTGAGGCACAGCGCTCCTGCGGCTGTAAACGGTCTGCATTCATGGCCAGACACATTGAGCAACCTGGTTCACGCCACTCAAATCCGGCTGCTGTAAAGATTTTATCCAGTCCTTCTGCTTCTGCCTGCTGCTTAACCAGACCGGAACCGGGTACAATCAATACCCTTTTTACATTATCTGCTTTGTGATGTCCTTCTGCGACACTGGCAGCAATGCGTAGGTCTTCAATTCGTCCGTTTGTACAGGAACCAATAAAAACAACATCAACCGGAATCTCGTTAACTGGGGTACCGGCTGTTAATCCCATATATTGTAATGCGCGCTGCATACCTTCCCGTTTAACCGGATCAGTTTCTGCAGCAGGGTCTGGTACTTGCTGATTGACTGCAATCACCATTTCGGGTGATGTTCCCCATGTTACCTGTGGTTCTATATCAGCAGCATTAAAGTGGTAGGTTTTATCAAAATGTGCGCCTTCATCGGATACCAAAGTGTGCCAGTAGCTGACAGCCTGATCCCACAGCTCACCCTGAGGTGCAAAATGACGGTTTTTAATGTAATCAATAGTTGTCTGGTCGACGGCAACCAAACCGGAGCGGGCACCTGCCTCAATGGCCATGTTGCATAAGGTCATGCGACCTTCCATAGAAAGATTACGTATAGTTTCGCCGCCAAATTCAATTGCATAGCCTGTACCGCCGGCTGTACCAATTTGCCCGATAATATATAAAGCAATATCTTTGGCTGTGATACCTGTTTTGAGGGCACCGTCGATTTTAATCAGCATGGTTTTTGATTTTTTCGCAGTAATACACTGTGTTGCCATCACGTGCTCTACTTCTGATGTGCCAATACCATGAGCAAGCGCCCCGAATGCACCATGTGTAGAGGTGTGTGAATCACCGCATACTACAGTCATCCCGGGTAAAGTTGCTCCCTGTTCAGGTCCGACAACATGAACAATACCCTGATTGATATTTTTAAACGGATAATATTTCTCTACACCGAATTCGCGAATATTTTTATCCAGTGTATTGACCTGAAGTTTGGATATCGGGTCAGTAATTCCTTCGTCCCAGTGATCGGTCGGTGTGTTATGGTCAGCAGTGGCCACAATGCTTTGTTCACGCCAGAGAGGACGGTGAGCAAGTTTCAGTCCCTCAAAAGCCTGCGGACTGGTTACTTCATGTACAAGATGGCGGTCAATATAAAGTAAAACTGTACCATCAGCCTGTTCTTGGACAATATGGCTATTCCACAGTTTTTCATATAAGGTTTGTGCATTCATTGTAGTAGCTTTGTTTTGTTATGTTTTATGTGTGATGCATCTTAATACTGTTAAGGTGGTTTTACAAGTATTTTGTCTAAAAAATAAAATTTTGGACTAAAATAAGCAAAATTATCGAATATTTTAGACTAAATGTCTAATTTGCCTGTTTGAATTCTCTATAAATCATTTGATTTAAGCTGGTTAATCTGAATCATGTATGGTGAAGACTATAGATAATAGTTGCTGTTTTATAAAGATTAGAAGTTATTGGTTTCAAGCTGGCTGGTACTTTTTCAAATAATAGTAAGCGATGCTTTTATCTGGATATCTGTGTTAACTTAATAAAATGTGTTTATATATTCGGTAGTAATCAGAAAAAAGTATGTACAAAGGATAGTTTATCTGTCGATATCTAAATTTTTATATTAAAAAATTAATATTTTCATTGTGTTATATTCTTGTGACTGGTTTGGTTTATATTTATGGCTGCCTGCTTGAATCTGTCAGAAAATAAAACCTTTAGTTCAGCCAAACTTAAAAAGAATACCCTCTGAACCGGCAAAATTATATAGAATACCGCATGTGCAGCAAAAATGCTGGGTATGAATGTAGAAAGGAATGAAATATGAGTTTACCTGATGTAGCCTCAGCGCATCGTGAAGAATTGCAGGATTTTGAACGTGCAATTTTAGCCAGTCAAACACAGATTGAATCATGGTTTCGTGCTCAATGGCGACATCACCACGCTCCTTTTTACGGTTCTGTGGATATTCGTAACAGCGGATATAAATTAGCCAGCATAGATATGAATCTGTTTCCGGGCGGATTTAATAATCTGAATCCCGTTTTTCTTCCGCTGGCATCAGTAGCAGCACAGGATGCCGTAGAACGTGCCTGTGCTGATGCACAATCAGTTTTACTGATTCCCGAAAATCATACGCGCAACACTTTTTATTTACAAAATGTCTATGCGCTGTATTCTATCTTGCGCCATGTCGGATTAGATGTTCGTATCGGAACCCTGAATCCTGAGATTACAGAGATTACTATACTGGAAACAGCGCTGGGTGACCACATTACGTTGGAACCTGTACAGCGACAGGGCAATCTTTTACAGCTGGCCGACGGTTTCACCCCTTGCATGATTCTCCTGAATAATGATTTATCTGGCGGTGTGCCGGAAATATTGCAGGGTCTGGAGCAAACATTATTGCCTCCGTTAAAAGCTGGGTGGACTACAAGGCGTAAAAGTACACATTTTCAGGCCTATAATCAGGTAGCTTCTGAGTTTGCACAATTAGTAGGTATAGATGAGTGGACAATTAACCCTTACTTCGAAGTATGCAGTGGTCTGGATTTTACCAGTCATGAAGGAGAAAACCGGCTGGCTGAAACTGTAGAAAGATTATTGCAGCGTATTCAGCACAAATACGATGAATTAGGTATTCAGGATAAACCATTTGTTATTGTTAAAGCCGATGCCGGTACTTATGGTATGGGTGTCATGAGTGTGCATTCTGCTGAAGAAGTACGCGGTTTAAATCGTAAAAAACGCAATAAAATGGCTAAAATCAAAGAGGGCCTGGAAGTAAGCGAAGTAATTGTACAGGAAGGAATTTATACTTATGAAACCCTGAATGGGGCAACAGCCGAGCCAGTGGTATATATGATGGACCGGTTTGTCATTGGTGGTTTTTACCGGGTACATCAGGATCGCGGACCAGATGAAAATCTGAATGCAGTTGGTATGCATTTTGTACCATTACAATGCAATATTGCTTCTCTGGATACTCAGAGTGCTGAAGAAGCAGCCAGTAAACGGGAATTTAAACCATGGGAACAGCTGGGCATACCACAAACAGAAAATGTTACTCAGGCCAGAGATTGTGAAAGTATCCGCTTATATGTTTACGGAGTGCTGGCCAGACTGTCTCTTCTGGCTGCAGCTATTGAGTTGGAAAATATGTCTGAACCGGCGGTTTAATTTATCCGGATCGATTATATGATTTGCTGAATGTTAAAAGTATGAAAACCGGCCTCAGTATTAATAAAAATTTATTTTTAAAGTAAGTGTTTATAATGAAAAAAATTCGTGTTTTAACTGGTGTAACGCCAAGCGGAATTCCGCACCTGGGTAATTATGTTGGAGCAATTCGTCCGGCAATACAAGCAAGTATGAACTCAGAAGTAGAATCTTTTCTGTTTTTATCTGATTATCATGCGCTGATTAAATGTCATGAACCTGAAAAAGTACATGAATCTACCAAAGCAGTAGCAGCAACCTGGCTTGCCTGCGGTCTTGATCCGGAACGGACAACTTTTTACCGTCAGACGGATATTCCTGAAGTAATGGAATTGAACTGGATACTTACCTGTAATACAGCCAAAGGTTTGATGAACCGGGCACATGCCTATAAAGCTGCGGTACAGGAAAATGCAGAAAAAGGGCAGGAAGATCCGGATCACGGAGTTGAAATGGGGCTGTTCTGTTATCCGATGCTGATGAGCGCGGATATACTGATGTTTAATGCGGATAAAGTACCGGTAGGACGTGATCAGATTCAGCATCTTGAAATGGCGCGCGATATTGCCGGTCGATTTAATCATCGTTATAAACCGTTATTTACGTTACCGGAAGCTGAAATTGATGACAACGTTGAAACTCTGGTAGGGCTGGACGGCCGGAAAATGAGCAAAAGTTATGGCAATACCATTCCATTGTTTGAGTCTGAGAAAAAGTTGCAGAAAGCTGTTAATAAAATTGTTACCAATCTGAAAGAACCCGGTGAAGCCAAACAACCGGATGAAAGTCCGCTGTTTGATATTTATAAGGCATTTGCGACTCCGGCAGAAACTTTACAGTTTACTCAGATGCTGGCTGACGGGCTGGCCTGGGGTGAGGCTAAAAAAATTCTGGCTGCAAAAATTAATGAAGAACTGGCTGAAAAACGTGAACGTTTCGAGCAGCTTAACGCACAACCATCCTTAATTGAGGATATTTTGCAGGCTGGAGCAGTAAAAGCACGTCAGACAGCAAAACCTTTGCTGGAAGCTGTACGTGAAGCTGTGGGTATCCGCTCACTCAAATAAATAACGTGGTAATTATCCGGACGGGAATAATTTTATCCTGGCCGGATAAAAATTCTAACAGGTAAATTCAATGAAAATCTTATTTATTGCAGATCCGATGGCGAGTTTCAAGACTTATAAAGATACGACTTATGCCATGATGCGCGAAATGTCTCAGCGGGGCTGGAAACTGTTTCACACCTTAGCCGGTAACTTGAGTGTGCAAAATGAGTATGTGACAGCAAAGGCAGATGAATTTGATTTTATTGAAGCAAAAGATAAATATGACCATGCATGGTTTAATGTTTTATCTCAGCAGCAATATCCCTTAAATAGTTTTGATGCAGTAATCATGCGTACAGATCCGCCTTTTGATATGCAGTATCTGTACGCTACTCATTTGCTGACACTGGCTTCTACTCAGGGTGCGCATGTATATAACAGTGGTCAGTCTATGCGTGATTTTAATGAAAAACTGGCTATTCTGAATTTTACTGAGCTTACCGCACCAACACTGGTTACTACCCGCGCTGCAGACATACGTGAATTTTTAACCCGGCATCATGACATTATTATTAAGCCTCTGGATGGTATGGGAGGAATGGGTATCTTTCGTCTGACGCTAAGTGATCCCAATATCGGCAGTATTCTGGAAATGCTGATGCATCTGGATAGTCGAACTATCATGGCACAACGTTATATTCCGGAAATTGTGCATGGTGATAAACGTATATTGGTTATTGGTGGAAAAGTCGTTCCGTATGCGTTGGCTCGTATTCCGCAGCATGGTGAAACGCGCGGAAATCTGGCTGCCGGAGGAAAGGGTGTGGCTCAGCCATTGAGTCAACGAGATCAGCAGATTGCAGAAACACTTGCTCCGGAACTGGTACGCAGAGGGATTTTACTTGCCGGCCTAGATGTTATTGGTGATTACCTCACTGAAATTAATGTAACCAGCCCGACAGGTTTTCAGGAAATTACCAGTCAGACTGATTGTAATGTACCGGCACTTTTTGCTGATGCAGTGGAAGAAGCCGCCCGCTTATATGGCTCTCCGGTTTGATACTTAAAAACTCAGTTAAAAATTCAATATAACAAGGATAATATCTGATCATGCCTGAAAATAATCAATCGTTTGCAACATCGATTAAAGGTAAAAAGGGCTTGCGCCGTATATTCAATGCCTATGGTTATTCTCTGGCGGGTTTGAAGGCAGCTTGCAGTGAATCGGCTTTTCGCCAGCTGCTGGCATTAAATAGCGTATTGATTGTACTTGTATTTGTGCTGGATTTTGGTAGCCTGACACGAATGGTATTAATCATGGCATCGTTTTTAAGCTGGATTGTGGAATTATTTAATACTGCTATTGAAGCTGCAGTAGATCATACTTCGCTGGAAAAGCATCCTCTGGCAAAGCGAGCCAAAGATACGGCTTCAGCCGCTCAATTGTTAACCATGCTATTGCTGGCTGTATTATGGTCAATGGCATTGTGGAGTGACTATTTTGTAAACTGGTTTTAAGTCACAATTAAATTTAGGATAAGGGCAGAATAATTACATAATAATGACAGCCTGATTCTGAAAAATATTGCCAAACTATTTACATTTTCTTCATATAGCAGAATATATACATATCTGGCAGATATACTGAGAAGGAAAGGGCAGATAATGCATTTTTTGCTGATTTTATTACCGGTATTTGGTATTTTCGTCACGGGTTTTATCGCTCAGAAGACATTGAAATTTGATATTGCCGGTTTATCAAAAATGTCTTTGTATATTCTGTCTCCCTTTCTGGCTTTCAAAACTTTCTATAATCACCCGCTAACTAGTGCTTATGTTTATTATGCTTTTTATGTTCTGGCATTGTGTGTCGGGCTGATTATACTGGTTTATCTCTGGTCGGCATTTTGTCATTATAAAAATCAGGATAATTGTGCTCTGATTCTGGCTTCATGCTTTATGAATAACGGTAATTATGGCACTCCGGTAATTCTGGTATTTTTTGGTAGTGCCGGTTTTGATATTGCTGTTATTCTGATGGTATTACAGCAATTTATTATGAGCACCATCGGCACTTATTATGCAGCTAAAGGCAGTAGCGATGTTGATGGTATTAGCCAGAATACCGTACTGAAAAAAGTCTTACGAATGCCGATTATTTATGGCGCATTGTTCGGATTAATATTTCAATTACTGCATATTCCTTTAAGTAAGGAAATTATGCTGGCAGTGGGTATGATCGGGGATTCATCTATTCCGGTAATTATGCTGATTCTGGGCATGCAGCTGGCTACATTGCATATCAGGCAGATTGAAACAGCCAAAATCAGTTTTGCGCTGGTTATCCGATTACTGATTTCACCTCTGTGGGCAATGCTGCTTGTATATTTTATGCCAATAGATCTAATGGCTAAAAAAGTGCTTATAGTGCTGGCGGCAATGCCTACCGCGGCTAACACTACATTACTGGCTGTCCAGTTCAATACCAGACCACAGCTTGTATCTACAGCTACCTTTATCAGCACGGTTTTAAGTTTAATTACTTTGCCTGTTGTTCTGATGCTGGTTCAGCCCCCAGTTATGCATTTATAAATAATATAAATAAAATTCTTACAAATGCTTCTGGTTGAGATATCTGTATTTAATAACAGTTATTACCTGATGTAATAACTGTTATTACGGCTGCTGTAATGCACTTTTACCTGAGAACTGCTATAAAAATAAAAAATTTAATACTGAATCAGGTTTAATGATATGAAAGTCAGTCAGCTGCAAAATTATCAAAGTATCTTGTATTTATTAATCACGGTTGCAGGCTGGGGAATTATGTATCCTGCCTCAAAACATGCTGTTTCTTCTGGTATTGATGGTTATTATCTTACCTGTATTCGCTATGTGCCTGGTGCCCTGCTGGTTAGTCTGGTATTGATTATTCAGGAAGGAAAACAGAGTTTTCGGACAGAAAATAAAACTTTGCAGCTTTGGTTTTTCGGTAGCGTCGGTTTTGCCGGATTGAATTTTTTTACATTTATCGGTATAGGATTCTCATCAGCCGAACATGCAACGATTATTCTGGCTTTAATGCCTTTATTATCCCTGATTTTATTTTCAATAATTCATCGCATTTTGCCGGATTTTCGCACAATCATCTGCATGCTATTGGCTTTTACTGGCATTGTTCTGGTGATTACCGATGGAAATTTTAACCATTTACTTGCCTCATCAAGTTTTATCGGCGACATATTATTACTCACAGCAACTGTTTGCTGGGTAATATATACTTATTTTGCCAATACGATGATTTCAAAATATGATTGGAGTGCATTGCGTATAACCGCTCTGAGCTCTTCATTAGGAATGTTAACCATCATAGCAATAACTATGATTGCGACTTTGCTGGGATATGCCGGCAGACCGGAAATGAAAGCCATATTAGCAAGCAGACTAGATATTTTTATACTGATTATCACTGCGCTGGTTATCATTAGCTGGAATGCCGGTATTAAAGGTCTGGGTGCAGTTAATGGTATTTTGTTTGTTAATCTGGTACCGGTTATTTCGTCTGTTATCGGAATTTTTCAGGGGCATAAAATTTCTGTAGTGGAAATGTGCGGTATGGCTATAACTTTGGTCGCGTTGGTGCTAAATAATATTTTTATGCGAAATAATCAACAGACTAATGATTAGATTCAAATGATTTAAAGCATTATCAGAATGAAAAAACGTTTAAAAAGCATGCATATAGCTAGTCTTGAATTGTTTTTGACGGCTGCTGAAAATGAAAATTTTTCTACAGCTGCACAATATCTGAATATTACCCCGGCAGCAGTCAGTCGTTCAATTAAGCGGCTTGAGGAAAGAATAGGGGTTGAATTATTTAGTCGCAATACCCGTAAAACAAAATTAACGCCAGAAGGACGAATTTATTATACAAAATGTACTGAAGTTCTGGAGTCATTAATCAGTACCGAAAAGGCACTGAAAGTAAACAAAGAGGCAATTTCCGGTAAATTGAAAATAAGCGTTCCGGAAACTTTTTTTAATTATAAAATAATACCTTATGTAAAATGCTTTTGTGCACAGTATCCGCAGCTTAAGCTTGACTTTCATGTAACAAACCGCAATATTGACTTTGTAACGGAAACTTATGATATTGCTGTAAGACTGATTCAGCCGGATACCAGACTGGAACCATTTTTAGTTAAAAGGAAATTATATTGTGCCACATCCGGTTTGTTTGCCAGTCCTGAATATTTGTCTGAGAATAATATAATATATGAACCGGCTGATATTCAAAATCATAAGTGTATCAATTTCAGTATCAGCCAGAATAATAAAAAATTTTCATGGAAATATATAGATAAAAGCACAGCACACAGTAATGGAACTGATCAGATACACGTATTTGACAGTATGCTGGCAACAAAATTTCTGGCCATTAATGGCAATGGTATTGTTCAGCTTTTTCGATTTGCTGTTCAGGAAGAGTTACAATCCGGCAAGCTGGTCGAAATATTACCGGAATGTTCTCAGGATAATCAATGGGAGTTTTGTTTTCTTTATCCGCAAAGCAATAAAAATTCGGCAAAACTACGGGTTTTTATTGATTATTTCAGTAAACAAATAAAATAATCAGTTTTTCTGCATAATTTATATAAACAGATTTATTTATCTGGATAGGTTCTGTTTGATAAATTGACAAAATCTTTTGCTGCTGTTTTCTCTTGCCGGCAAAATAATCGGACTATTTGGGTTAATTGTAAATAAAATAGCTGGTTTAGTGATCATTAACGCCTGTTTTCAAGATAATTGTATTTTTTCCGGATAAAGATATTTGCTAATTAGTTCAGTGCAGAACTTATCGTTACGGTGATAAATCGGTATCATAGCTGCTTAAACCAGTTGTGATGACAGACTGAATGGCATATGACTAAACTAAAATTTACTAAAATGCATGGTTTGGGTAATGATTTCATGGTGATAGACGGAATTAGCCAGAAATTTTATCCGGATACAGCACCAATCGCTGCATGGGCTCAGCGCCATACAGGGGTGGGATTTGATCAGCTTCTGCTGATTGAAGCACCGCAGACACCGAACGCTGATTTTCGTTATCGTATTTTTAATGCAGATGGCTCCGAAGTAGAGCAATGTGGTAATGGTGCACGCTGCTTCGCCCGTTTTGTTTATGATAAAGGATTAACCAGCAAAAAACAGATTGTGGTAGAAACTGCCGGTGGAATAATTGTGCCGCGATTGAATGAAGATGGGCTGGTAACAGTGGATATGGGTATACCGTTGTTTGCACCGGAACAGATTCCGTTTGCGGCTATTGATGAAAATGATGCCAAGAGTATCAGCCATGAACTGGTTGTCGGAACTGATACTGTTAGTGTGACCTGTATCAATATGGGTAATCCGCATGCAGTGATAGTTGTAGAAGATATTAATCATGCGCCCGTGCACCGGCTTGGTGCAGCCATCGAAAGTCACAGACAGTTTCCTCAGCGGGTTAATGTCGGATTTATGCAGATAAAAGCGCCACGAGAGATTTATTTGCGTGTGTTTGAACGAGGTGTCGGAGAAACACAGGCTTGCGGTACCGGTGCCTGTGCTGCGGTTGTAGCCGGAATCAGTCTGGGCTTACTAGGTGATGATAAACCGGTACAAGTAAATTTACCTGGCGGGCAGCTATCAATAAGCTGGCAGCAGAAACCTGATGCGCATGTCTGGATGACCGGCCCGGCAGAGACTGTATTTGAAGGAGAGATAAATTACTTATGAGTATTAAGGAAGCTGAAGTACTAAAATTTTTACATGCACAGCCACAGTGGTTATACGAACATGCTGCTGAATTTAATCTGCGCCCGATTGAAAGCAAAATATTGTCATTTCAACAGGGCAAAATGCAGGTAATGCAGCAAAAAACTGAAAAAATGGCCTCACAGCTTATTCAAATGCTGGGTGATGCTGATGCTAACCATACATTAATGGCCAAATTCATGGCGTTTACTCAGCGTCTGCTTATCGTCAATACTCTGGCACAATGGCAGCGAGCCATCAGTGATGGATTAAACAATGAATTTACTTTACCTTATCATGCACTAATCATCACTGCAGATATTCCTAAAAATGTTCGTGTACCTGTAAATTTACATGTGAATGAGAAATTTAAGGTTATTGGTAAAAAATTAACTGCTCCTGCTTGTGGCGCTTTACCGGTTGCTGCTTTACTGGAATTATTGCCTGAACAACCGCGACTGGAAAGCTTTTTGCAATTACCTTTACGCTGGAAAGAACAGACGCTGGCTATTCTGGTAATTGGGCATGAAGATGAAGTACATTTTTCCCCTGATATGTCTACTGAATGGGTTGCTGCTATAGCTGATAATATGGCGGCTGTGCTTGCACGTTTGCTGAAACTGGTGCGTTAATGGGTACGTTAATCAGTTATGCAGTTGTATTGGTATATACAGGAGTATTTGTCTGGCAATGCTATAAATACCGTATTTATGGCTGGCTGGTTGTTTCACTGGTACTCTGGATAATTCTGGCCGCAATGAGTAGCCTGATATTACCGGGTATTGCTGATTTATTTAAGCCACTAAATCTGTATTTGATGCCAGTGTATATCTTACTCGGTTCATGTTTTGCTCTGCATCGGCGCGATCAGCTGAAACAAAGTGCATATTTAACTGCGTTGCTGTATGGTGGCTGGTTGCAGTTTAGTGCCTTGGTTGTTTGTTTGGTTTTGGTATTATGCTTAGTGAAAAATGTTATCCTGCAAATTCCATTACTGGTCACTTTATTCCAGATGTTTGTCTGGCAACCGGTTTTCTGGATAGGAAGTCAGTGGATAATAATGCTTCTGCTATTTTTACGCAGTACAGAAACTGAAAAACCTCTCTGGAGTGTACGAACTGTATTATTTTTCTGTTTATTTGAACAGTTGTTATATTTAATGATGAGTTTCAGAGGCAAACTGTAAAAAAGTTTTAATCAATACAGATTGCTTGAATAATTTTATTATATTGCTCGATACGATTAAACAACAAAAAAGCCAGACTTTCCAGTCTGGCTTTTTTGATTTTTTGTGCTTAGTTAGAAGCAGCAGAAGCTTCAGAAGCTACAGCAGGAGCAGAAACTTCAGATGCCGGAGCTGGAGCTGGTTCAGAAGCCGGAGCTGCTTCAGAAGCTGTAGCAGGAGCAGAAACTTCAGATGCAGCAGATGCAGCCGGAGTTTCATTTTTATCATTGCAGGCAGCCAAGAACAAAGACATCAGAGCTGCAGCAACTAATAAAGATTTTTTCATGATTATGTACCTTAACTTGTATCAAAAAGTATTACTTTAGTGATGGAAATCCAGTTTTTGCACACTATATCATTCGTCAATAAATAGCTATAGTGCGCATAACTTGTGCAAAGCGAATTATGCCCCGCCTTGCAAACTAATGCAATCAGCCAAGTGTGTATTTTCGTTAAATAAGTAGTTTCTTTGATACATGTATATAGTCGAAAACATGGATTGATAGTGTATTTACTTCTACCCGCGCCCATGGAAAGGTGTTGTAATTTAAAATATAAAGTATTGATAAATTTTAATAAAAATAAATATTAAGCAACAATATTGTTATTAAAAAGTAATTATGTGCTTAAATTATTAATAATCGAAACAGTTGCTTTTTTACAACAAATTTACATGTTTGTTGTTTTATATACTCAATATCTGATTAGCGTTTACTAACAGTGGTGATATTTGATGAAAAGCAATAGAAAAAATCAGCTATATTTTACTGATGGGTTTAATTTATACATAACTATATAATATTTATATTTTTTTATTTAAATATAAATTATTAATATCGTTGTGACTGTAATTCTACGATGGATAATTTATATAGATTGTTGAAAAGCATATCTGATAACAGATATATTTTGATTCCTTCTTGAAGGCTTGAAGTGCTGATTAATTTCTTGCTGTTATATTTATAGTTTTTACGGTTTTTATTGTGAAGTATTAATTGGTAGTAAAGATGTAAGTCGTTTGAACTTTTTAAGTAGAGTGAAAAACGGTTTTCAAATAAACAAAATTTACATTAAATACTTTTATAAGTTAGAGGTAACTACGAGTAAGTTTAATTTACCTGCTTTCATCAATAATTTATTATTTGATCAAATGGGTTCGAAATTAATTCTATATATAATATTTTGTCTGCTTGATTACTAAATTAAGATATAAATTCGTTAATCAGTGTAGTCGATATATCTAGTCATTGTTCGATATAATGCCAGTTTTTATTATACGGTATATGTATATTGTTTATGTCTGCCGTAGATTTAGTTATCATTGTTTCAATGCAGGAAATCGACCATGACAGAATCCATAGAACGTGAAAGCATGCATTATGATGTAGTGATTGTTGGTGCCGGACCGTCTGGATTAGCTGCTTCCATACGATTAAAGCAACTTGCAGCTAAAGAGCAACGTGACATTAGTGTATGCATTGTCGATAAAGGTTCTGAAGTGGGGGCGCATATTCTTTCGGGAGCCGTCATTGACCCGCGTTCATTATCTGAACTGATTGAAAACTGGCAAGAAAAAGGCGCACCTTTAACCTGTGCAGTTAAAGAAGACCGGCTGCTGTTTCTGACTGAAAAAAAAGCTTATCGTTTACTTACTCCGTCCAGCTTTAATAATCATGGTAATTATATTATTAGTCTGGGGTTGTTTTGTCGCTGGCTGGCACAGCAGGCTGAGGAAATGGGAGTAGAGATTTATCCCGGTTTTGCAGCTGCAGAAGTTCTTTATCATCCTGATGGTTCCGTACGCGGAATTGCTACCGGTGATATGGGACTGAATAAAGACGGACAACCGGGAAGTAATTATCAGCAGGGTATAGCGTTACTGGCAAAACAAACTATATTTGCTGAAGGATGTCGAGGCTCGCTTACCAAAGCTTTAATTCGGCAGTTTCAGCTGGATAAAAATTGTCAGAATCAGACTTATGGAATCGGTATCAAAGAATTGTGGTCTGTTGCCCCAGAAAAATCCAAACCGGGCACAGTCATTCATTCAATTGGCTGGCCGCTAGACCGGAAAACTTATGGTGGTTCATTTCTTTATCACTTAAATGATAACAAAGTTGCTGTCGGGTTTGTGATCGGACTGGATTATCAGAATCCGTATATGTCACCATTTTCTGAAATGCAGCGCTATAAAACCCATCCGGCTATCCGTGAGGTGCTTGAGGGTGGTACCCGTATTGCTTATGGGGCACGTGCATTAAGCGAAGGTGGATTGCAAAGTTTACCTAAACTGACTTTTCCGGGTGGCGTGCTTGTCGGTGATACTGCCGGTTTTCTGAATGTTCCCCGAATCAAAGGCATTCATGCGGCAATGAAGTCAGGTATGCTGGCAGCAGAAGCTATTGCTGATGTATTAAAAGAGGAACATGTCAGTGATGATAGTAATACTGAAGCAGTGAAATATAGTGAATTGTTTCGAGACAGCTGGCTGTATCATGAGTTACATAAAGTACGAAACATCCGGCCGTCATTTAAATGGGGGCTGTTTGGCGGTCTGGCCTATAGCGGACTTGAAGAATATATTTTCAGAGGTAAGGCACCGTGGACGCTACGTCATCAAAGTCCGGATTATGCATCTTTACGAAAAGCACAAGAATGCCGGCCTATTGATTATCCCAAAGCCGATGGTAAATTAACCTTTGACCGTACGAGTAGTGTTTATCTTGCCAGTATCAGCCATGATGAGAATCAACCCGTACATTTAAAATTGAATAATCCTGAGCTGGCGATATCTGTCAATTATCGTGAATATGGCAGTCCGGAAACACGCTATTGTCCGGCTGGTGTTTATGAAATTGTAGATCAGGCCGGTGAACCGCATTTACAGATTAATGCGCAAAACTGCGTGCATTGCAAAACCTGTGATATTAAAGACCCTGAACAGAATATTAACTGGGTTTGTCCTGAGGGTGGAAGCGGACCCAATTATGCAGAGATGTAAGAAAATAATAATTTATTTTAACTGAATCTATTTAATTAAACAGGCTGGCAATTATACTATTGCCAGCCTGTTTAGGTTTAATGTTCACGTTCGTGAAAAAATGCATAAGTGGCATCGTGAAATAATTCTACTTGCGGATTTTCCTCATACTGTAATTCCGCAATTTCATTATCAAAAGCCGCGCGTATGGATTCAGTAGCCAACTCAGCTATGTCTGCAGGCAGCGCACGCAGCAGACCTTTAATTGCGGTGGCCAGCACCCGGTTTTGCATAATCAGAGCCTCGTTGCTTTCTTCCAGAAACTCTATTCGCTGTTCAATGGTACTCATGTGTTATTCCTAATTTAATTGAACACTATGTAGTTTATTTTAGCATTTTCACCTATAAAAGTTGCTATAATTACTCAGCTATGGCTTACATAAAAATATGCACAGCCAGTTAAAATATACCGGACTGATCGGAAGTGGGGGCATGGTGAAAAATCAGTATGAACAACAAAATCAATTTGTTTTTACTTTGAGTGATGATCTGCCTGAACAGCAATCTGTCGCTAATCCAACTGTCAGCCCTGCAAAAATGGCTACAGAGACTATGCCCGAATGGGAGCGAAGTCTTGAGCAGTTGCGCCAGCACAAAAAAAAGCAAGATAGCCGGTCAAACCGTCAGGAAGAAGTCATATCAGATGCACCGCCGTTATCTATACCTAAAACCAGAAGACGTTCGCATGATTTCAATGTGCCTCCGATAGTTACCAATACGATAAAAAATCGTAACAGACAAACTGAGCCAGAGCCGAAAACGGTATCCACATCCCAGCCTGCTGAAGTTTTACTTGATCCAGTACAGCGTGAGCGGGTTTATCGGGCTTATCTGAAACAATGGCAGCAGCAAAGTACACTAGAAGCGCAAAAGCAGGAATCTGCATTAAATGATACAGCCTTGCTTATTCAGGAAGACTGGCTGGCCGCACAAAACTGTTTACAAAGCGCTCCTGTTGATGAAAATCTACCTTCAAGCTGTACTATCCAGCTAAAAGGCAAACAGTCTACTGTTATACCAACAGAAGTAAGCCGGCAGAAAACAGAAGATGAGCTTTCTGCTACCAGCGATAATGGCCAGCCAATCATTCATGTACATATGCATGTCATAGAACCGCGAGGTACAGCTAACAGGGCAGTAACCTGTATTTCCGAGCAGGCTTTACTGCAACAGTTAACTGAAAAATTACGTCCGCATCTTACTGATGTATTAGCAGGTATGGTTCGTGTTGCCGTACAAAAGCATACAGCTGGTCTGGTGACCACATTACAGCGTGAATTAATGGCCGAAGTACCCGGAGCAGTAGAGGATGTATTGCAGCATAATCTGACACAGGTTATGAATAATTTTAAGAAAAAACAACGCTAAATCAGGCCTTGCTTTAATGTAATATTTATCGATAATGCAACTGAGTACACTAGCCATTCAAGTGTACTCAGTTTAATAAAGTAGTTAGAAATCCAGAAAATTTAAAGAATTGCACCTACAAAGTATATACATAAGTATTTATTACTGTTTTACTAAATCAACTATTTTATTGCTCAAATAAACGCATTGCCAGCAAACCATGTGCCATGGTTGCGCCTGCTTTTACAGAAGCTGAAATTGAAATTAATTCTGCTAATTCTTCTTCACTTACTCCTGCTTGTTTTGCTCCTTTAATATGAACATCAATACAATATGCGCATTGTGTAGTGAGTGCTACAGCTAAAGCAATTAACTCTCTTGTTTTTATCGGAATATTTCCTTCTCTGCGTTTGATGGTTTTATGGTCAAAATCTATAAATGCCTGTGTTTCTTCGGGTGCATATTTTAATAATGCAGCAGTGTATTTAAAATCATTGCTTGATTGATATTGATTAGTCATTTTATCTCCCAGTTTAAACTTAAAACTAACATTCCTGATAAATTCTCTACGAAAAGAACAAAGCTATTATGTTGTCTATAAATTATTGAATTTAAATTTTTTATAAATTAATTTTTTCTTTTACCATTAATCTGGCACGGTGTAAGCGACTTTTAACTGCTTCAACTGTGATGCCAAGCTTTTCAGCTACTTCCGGCGTGGAGTACTTCTGAATATCTCGCAAAATCAACACCTGCCGGTAAATCAAAGGTAAAGAAATAATTGCATTAGTTAGATCTATTTTAAGATCGATATCTGTAGAAGATGCAGACAGCTTATCAATATCTGCCCGGGCTTCAATGTTTTTGGATTGTCTGACTTTAAATAAACGATAACATTCTCGTTCTATAATTCGAAATAACCAACTTGTAAAAGAAGAGATAGTTTTCAGCGTACCGATTTTTTTATGTAACTGCCATAATGTGAATTGCACAGCATCTTCAACATCTTCTGTTGTGGAACAAGTTCGTCTGGCAAATCTTCTGATGTCAGGTTGACATACTAACAATAACTGATTAAGTGCATGTGCATCACTCAGACAGGCACATTTAATGAGTTGCTCTCTGTTTTGTTTCATTTTTTATCCACTGTATCCTGCTTAAAATTAATGCTGAATAAGCCTGAATAAATATCTATTTTTATCAACATATCTGTATAGAGTGCTAAATATACAGAATGGATTCAAAAATTTTGATTAAATTTTTAGAACGAAGTTTATTATTCAGACTGAATTGGAAAAATCTAATATTGAATGAACATTGATTATTAAAATTTTTTTATAAATATCTGATTAAAAATAAATCTGAGAGAAGATAATTGATTATGTGGTTTGACCGAAATGCGGCTAATATCAATTTTTAAATCTTTTATTAATTTATTGAGATACAAAAATTAATCTCGAAGAAGAAAATAAAATATAAATTATTTTAGATAAAATCTGAATATTTTTAATATTCAATTCAATTATTAAAAGCCCCATTAAAAATTTCAGGTATAAAGCGCAGAAATAACTTGGGGCTCAATTAAACAGATATTATATTTATGGTCAAAACTATTATATTAACAAATAAATAAAATTGGATAGCAATGGTGAGTATAGAGCGATTATGCTATACTGCGTGCCATTCAGAGTATTCTTAATCGGAAGCCAGTATAGCTCAGTTGGTAGAGCAGCGCACTCGTAACGCGAAGGTCGTAGGTTCGATTCCTATTACTGGCACCATAAGATAAAATAAATCAATTAGTTACAATTATTTTATCCCTAACTCGTGACTACCAGTCTATTCACAGCAGCTACTTTTAAACCTAATTGTTCAGCTTATAGTATATCTATATTTTTGATTTATGCCATTGTATCAAAATCAAGTAAATACGATATTTGCAGCATTATTGAGCGATTTGATGCAAATAGATTAAGTGCCAGCAAATCTTATTTCTGGCACTATGATGCAGATATTATAAAAAACAAATAGCAAGCTTTATTAGAAATAAAACCTAAACTCGAAGGTAATCTATTCCGTTTTATTCAAACGTGCATAGCGTTGCGCCAGTACTGCACAGATCATTAGTTGTAACTGATGAAAAATCATCAGTGGTAATAACATAATGCCTACTATGCTGGCAGGAAAGAGTACATTGGCCATGGGTACGCCATTTGCCAGACTTTTCTTAGAGCCGCAAAATACAATAGTAATTTCATCAGCACGGTTAAAGCCCAATGAACGGGCAACCAGTGTATTAATGCTGATAACCAGAAACAGAATCAACAGACTCAGAATCACAATCATACCAATTGAGCCTAGATTAACTTTGTGCCATAGTCCTTCAACAACAGCATCACTGAATGCTACATAAACGACTAAAAGAATCGAACCGCGATCAGTCCGGTTTATCCATACTTTATGTTTATGAATCCAATTTGCAATTAATGGTCTGGCCAGATGGCCTAAAACGAACGGCAGCATTAGCTGTAATAAAATCGATTCGATAGCAGCTGTTGTGTCCACGCTGTTGCCACTGGTGGGCATCATTAGACCAACCAGTACAGGTGACAGGAAAACGCCCAGAATACTGGAAGCAGATGCACTGCATACTGCTGCTGCAACATTTCCGCCGGCAACAGAAGTAAAAGCAATTGCGGACTGTACTGTAGCCGGTAATGCGCACAAATACAGAAAGCCCAGATACAGTTCGGGAGAGAGCCAGTGGGGAACCAGTATACGCAAACCTAAACCGATTAGCGGAAATAAAATAAATGTGCTGCAAAATACAACTAAATGTAATCGCCAGTGTCTGATACCTTCTGTAATCGCCTGCCGTGACAGCTTTGCACCATGCATAAAAAATAGTAAGGCAATGGCAACTGTGGTCAGATAACTAAAAAATGTTTTTGTGCTGCCCTGACAAGGTAAAACAGTAGCTGTACCTACAACCGTTAACATTGCCAGCAAAAAGGGATCTATATAAAATTTTTTAAGCAGGTTATTCATTGGCAACAACCAGTTTGTGCTGAGTTTGTGACAAAAGTCATCATTTTAGCTTAAATGGTTGAATAAAAAACAGCCGGTGATTAAGTTAAAAAATTTAATTTGATTTTAAAATTACTTTTTAAATTTAAGAAATCTGGAAAAAAGTATTAAATGAAATTTAATAACGACTATTTGTAGTGTCATTCAAAACAGAGTTAAATTTATTCTATAAAATCCGGGAAAATTTACATTACACAATCGCTTTAATCATAATAAAACCAGATAAACATACTTATCCGGTTTCATTAAGATAATTGTTAATTTAAAAAAATGAGTTGAGTCCCAAAAATATCAATACAGATAAAACTGCAGCAGAGGGCAGGGTAATCACCCAGGCCAGTGCAATTGGTTTCATCAATTTCCAGTTGGCATTACGATTAACCAGTCCGATACCCAGAACGGCACCAACCAGAATATGTGTACTGGATACCGGTAGCCCCATCAGTGTCGCCAGCATTACAATAGCTGCAGAGGAAAGCTCTGCTGTAAAGCCGGATGCAGGATGCATTTTGGCCAGATTGGTACCAACAGTCTGGATGACTTCTTTGCCGATAAACCATAAACCAACAATCAGTGCCACACCAAATGTTATCATCACTGGAGCCGGAATCATGGCATTGGCATCTATACCAATATCACCGGTACGGATAATATCCATAATGGCGGCAAACGGGCCAACTGCATTGGAAATATCATTAGCGCCGTGACTAAAAGCAAAGCCGGCAGCAGTAAATACCTGCATCCAGCTGAACATCAGAAAGGTTGATTTGCTTAAATCTTTGCGCCTTAAGGTTTTGGCGTAAATGAATGTGGCCATCCAGATTAATGCGCCAATCATGATGATTAACAGGAAATTGGTAATCACAGATAAACCAAGGTGCAGATTAGTCAGCCCTTTAAATAACATCATAGCGGTAATCATCATGCCGCCACAGGCTGAAATTAAGGGTACCCAGCTATGCAGTGCCTTAAATGCGTCGATGTTATTTTTACGGCTTTCGATATCTGCCAAACCTTTATAGTAATCTGATTCGAGCTCTTCGACGCTATAATCAGGATCACTGTAATTTTCGGCATCACGGGCTATAGCAGAGGAAATGCGAATTTTCTCGGTTTCACTTAGCTTTTCAAACCAGATTTTGTGTTTTTCTTTATATGCTTTTTTTTCCTGCTTAATTTCTTTTAAAGCTATAACCATCCGGTCATTGTAGTCCAGTACATGCTTTTTTATCTGGCTGAACAGGATATAAGAAAATGCACCTCCTAAAACAGGTGAGATAACCCAGGACAGACCAATTTCTCCCATTTTGTTCCATTGAATTAAATCCAAAGCGCTGCCATTACCCGTTATCAAATAGCCTAGACACAATCCGCCACCCACCAGTCCACCTATCAGCGAGTGTGTTGTTGAAACCGGTAAACCTTTTTTGGAAGCAATTAACAACCAGATTGCCGCCGCCAGTAATGCTGCCAGCATGACATTAATGCATTGTGAAGGTGTTAAATGCATGGCACCAAGGTCTATAATGCCGTGACGAATTGTTTTTGTTACTTCGCCGCCGGCAATAACCGCACCAGAAACCTCAAAAACAGCCGCTATACCCAATGCCTGCGGTATTGTAAGGGTTCCGGCGCCTACACTGGTACCAAAGGAGTTGGCAACGTCATTGCCACCGATGTTAAATGCCATGAAGGCGCCAAACAGAGTGGCAATAACAAATAATAATGGAGAATGATGGTTGGTATATCCAAGCCCCCAATAAATAAAGTATGCAATTGTGCCGAATAATAATGCAGCAAAAGTATAATTAACCCGGGTGATCAGGGGAGAGCGAACAGAGGATGCGTCTGAGGCCATAATATATTTGTAAAAGTGGAAAATTCAGTACAGACATCTGCAAACATTATTGTGTGTATGCAGTGCTGCGTGAAAAAACTATCATTATAAAGATTTTTATTTCAAAAGGAATATTTTATGTATGCAAATTCGTTTTTACCTATAGTTGCTCCGCTGAAATTCTATACTGTTGTTCCTACTGCAGATTGGGTAGCGCGGATGGTCGATGCAGGGGCCAATACTGTGCAGCTGCGTAATAAAACTCTGATTGGTTCAGCATTGTACCGTGAAATTCAACGCAGTGTCGCTTATGCAAAAGATACACCTACACAACTATTTATCAATGATTTCTGGTGGGAAGCCGTAGATTGCGGTGCGTATGGGGTGCACCTAGGACAGGAAGATCTGGATAGTGCTGATTTAGTAATGATTCAGAGTTCAGGCTTAAGGCTGGGGGTAAGTACACATTCGCCAGCAGAACTGAGTAAAGCATTAGCAGTAAAGCCAAGCTATGTAGCCTGCGGGGCAATTTTTCCTACTACAACCAAAACTATGCCTACTGAACCTCAGGGACTGGACAAATTAAAGCAATACGTGATTCAAGCCGGAAATACACCTACAGTTGCTATTGGTGGAATTGATTTAAATAATGCACGCGATGTACTGGCTACCGGCGTAAGCTCTCTGGCTGTAGTTCGTGCTGTTACTGAATCAGCTGATCCTGAAAAAGTAGTAAAAGACTTTCAGGCGCTTTGGAATAAATAAAGATTTACCAGTATTTTGTAAACTAAAGTAGTTTTATCAGGGTGAGCAGGGGATTAGGTTAAGCACAGATAATCGCTGCATCAGGTCTGTTGCAGAGGTAATGCCTGATGTCAGTAAAGTATATAACTGGTGAAATTGCTAACAAGCAGAAGATATAGGCTATACTCGCAGTACTTTTATCTGATTGACTGATAATTGATTGCTGCCAAATATTATGTCAAAAATTTTTCTTTCTGAACCAAAAACTTCTAAACCGGCAATTGGTGTTTTATTGCTGAATCTCGGTACACCTGCTGCACCTGAACCTCAGGCTGTACGCCCGTATTTACGCGAATTTTTATCCGACCAGCGTGTAGTCGAATTACCGCGTTTTTTATGGCAGTTAATATTACGCGGGATTATTTTGCCTGTTCGCGGGCGTAAAAGTGCCCACGCGTACAGCACCATCTGGCAGGAGGCTGGTTCTCCTTTATTAATCGGAACACAACTACTTAGTGCTTCTTTAGCCAGTGCTATGCCAGACGGTGTTATTACCCGTTTTGCTATGACCTACGGACAGCCCAGCGTAATTGATGTTATGCAGGAAATGAAACAGCTTGGTGTGCAGAATTTGCTGGTGTTGCCGTTGTATCCGCAATATGCGGGTTCCAGTAGTGGTGCTGCACTGGATCAGGTATGGCGGGTGATGCTTAAGCAGCGTGTACAAATGGCAGTACGAAGTATCACCGGCTTTTATGCAGATAACAATTATATAAAAACACTGGCCAGACATATTCAGACATACTGGCAAAAGCATGGCAGAGGGCAATGTTTATTAATAAGCTTTCATGGTATACCAGAGGCTCAGCATCAGGCTGGCGATAGTTATGTTGAGCATTGTAAAACCACGACCCGTTTACTCACAGAAGAACTTGGTCTGCAAGCAGATGAATACCGGCTGGCATTTCAGAGCCGCTTTGGCTATGCACCCTGGGTCGGACCAAGTACTCAGGATTTGCTTATCCAGCTTCCTCAGGCCGGAATCAGCAGACTTGATGTCGTATGTCCGGGTTTTGTTACTGATTGTCTGGAAACACTTGAAGAAATCAATATTCGCGGTAAAGCAGACTTTCTGGCGCATGGCGGAAAACAGTTTCAGTATATTCCCTGTATGAATAGTGAGCATGAATGGGTTGAAATACTGGCTCCGCTAGTGAAGCAGCATTTACAAGGCTGGCTGTAAATTACACAAATATCTGAAACGGATAATAAAAAAGCCATAGTGTAATATCACTATGGCTTTTTCAGCAGCTTATTTAATTAGCTTCTGCCTGGGGAATAATTCGTGCAATCAGGGCATTATCTTTGCCGAGCATCTGCGGAATTTTTACTTCAATTCCGTTTCCGGAAGCTACTTCTACCGGATAGCCCTTACGTGTCATTGCTTCAAGGCGGATAATCTGATTACCGCCCGGATGAATAATTTCCAGCTGGTCACCAAGGCTGAATTTATTTTTTACCTCAATGGTTGCCCATCCTTCAGAATCAACAGCCGTAACTTTGCCTACATACTGACTTTGTTTTGATAAAGAATGTCCGGAAAGGTAATTCTGGTACTCTTGTGTCTGATGCCGTTCCAGAAAACCAGTGGTATAACCCCGGTTGGCCAATCCTTCGAGTTCTGCCAGTAGGCTATAATCAAAAGGTTTACCTGCAACTGCATCATCAATAGCACGACGGTATACCTGTGCTGCCCGGGCTACGTAATAGACTGATTTAGTCCGGCCTTCTACTTTTAAAGAATCTACACCGATTTCTGCCAGTTTGGCGACTTGTTCTACCGCGCGTAAATCTTTGGAATTCATGATATAGGTGCCATGCTCATCTTCCATTATGGGCATCATATCACCAGGCCGGTTTGCTTCTTCAATCAGATAGACTTTATTTGCCAGCGGGTGACGTTGCTGGTCATTTAAGCCATATAATGCATTATCAGCCAGACTTTTCGCCTGATTAAAGTCAAAATCGGGTAATAATTGAGCATCGCCACTGTCGCTATCAGCCGTATTATGTACTTTATAATCCCAGCGACAAGCATTTGTACAAGTACCTTGATTAGGATCACGATGATTAAAATAACCGGAAAGCAGGCAGCGGCCTGAGTAGGCAATACACAAAGCTCCGTGAACGAATACTTCCAGCTCAATATCCGGGCATTGCTGCCTGATTTCGGCAATTTCATTAATACTGAGTTCGCGCGACAGAATAATACGTTCTATGCCGATACTTTGCCAGAACTGTACCCCCCAAGCATTGGTGGTATTAGCCTGAACGGATAAATGAATCGGTATTTCCGGCCATTTTTCACGCACTTTCATAATAAGACCCGGATCAGCCATAATCAGCGCGTCTGGCTGCATAGCAATAATCGGTTCCATATCGGCCAGGTAAGTTTTCAATTTTGCGTTATGTGGCAAAATATTACTGGCCAGAAAAAATTTCTTTCCGCGTGCATGTGCTTCAGTAATACCCTGTTCCAGTACTGGCAGATGTGCAAATTCATTATTACGTGCGCGCAGAGAATAACGCGGCGTGCCGGCGTAAACAGCATCTGCGCCATAATCAAAGGCTGTGCGCATCCGCTCCAGTCCACCAGCGGGCAATAATAATTCTGGTGCTTTCATGGGTATTTAAACTTTCCTGATTATTTCGAATACATTCAGGCAGCCGGCTTTAAAATAGCCGGCTGCCTGAAAAATATAGTCTATATTGTTAATAGAATTATCCACTTTTTCCTGTATATGGTCAATTGCATGCCATAACCGGCTATAATTGAAAAATCCACATCTGACATAAAACGGCTATGTCTAATAATCGCATCAATCATCAACCTGCTTTCTTGCTTACCTCCCGTCCATGGAGTGAAAGCAGTCTGCAAATTGAAGTATTTTCCCGGGATTATGGCAGAGTAGTGATGCTGGCGCGCAGTGCGAGGCGCCGGCAAAGTGAATTGCGAGGTGTACTCGTTCCTTTTGTGCCGCTACAGCTATCCTGGTATGGGAATAATGAATTGAAAACTCTGCACCGGGCAGAATGGATAGGCGGCTGGCCTCAGCCTCAGAATCAGGCGTTATTCAGTGCCATGTATGTAAATGAGCTGGTACTAAAACTAACAGCCCGGGAGGATCCGTTACCTGATGTTCACGCGGCACTACATACCGTACTACAACATATTTCAAACGGCGAACACTTATCTGCACTGCGTTATTTTGAGTGGTCATTACTGCGTGCTTTAGGTATTGCTCCTGATATTAGTCAGGATAGTCAGGGGAAGGGGATCATTAATCATGAACGCTACTGGCTGCGCGCCGAACATGCCCCTGTTTTATTGATGCAGGCACAGATGTCAGCGCAGGAAAATGGTATTGTTGTTCACGGACACACTCTGAATGCATTAAATAACCGCTCACTAGCTGAACAGCCTGAATGGCATACCGAGGCCATAAGGCTGACACGTATGCTTCTGGATTTTCGTCTGCCTGAAGGTATCCTTAGCCGGCGTGTATTAAAACAATTGCAGCAATATACCGTATAGGAATAAAGAAACCTGGTTTGAAAAATAAAAAAAATGAATTCACAATTAGATTATAGTTTTTTTCTATAAAATTTTATTTTATGATCAATAAAATAATTATATTTTTTTGGTTAAATTGAATAAAAAATGTTCAGAACATTATCAGCTGAAAATTATATTTCATTTAAAAAATAATTATTTACATATATTCAATAAAAGAAATCTTTACAATAATTTTAAAAATTTAATATTTATTATGGCTAATATTTAACTAATTTTTTCATAGATAAAATTTATGAAAAAAATTGGTTAATAAACGACAGATAAAATGATTTTTGTAATCAATATAGCATTAAATTTTATAAAATTATTTACTTGGTAACCAAAATAAGTCAAAATAAGTTAAAACATGTATATATGGGCAGAATAAAATTTAATTTAACTTCCAATTAATTTAAAGCTGTTGTAACTTAATTATTATTAAATTTTTAAAACAAAATTTATTGAAAATTTTCATTTTGCTATATATTCCGTATCAAAACGCAGTAATGTAATGACTCTGATCTGTTATCAGTATTCAAATTTCAACAAGGAGTAATCATGTCAGAAAGTTTTCAGAACGAAGTACCACCAGCACGTGTCAATATTAAACTGGATTTACATACAGGAGGTGCTAAAAAACAAGTTGAATTACCTTTGCGTTTATTAGTGGCTGGCGATTTCAGCTTCAAAGAAAGCGATACTCCGCTGGCAGAACGTGAAAAAGTTTCAATTAATAAAAACAACTTTGATGCAGTGCTTGCTGAAATGAATCCAGCCGTAAAACTGTCTGTTCCAAATGCTCTGGCTGATGATAATTCCGAAATTCCTGTGAATCTTGAATTCAAATCAATGAAAGATTTTCATCCTGAACAGATTGTTCAGCAAGTACCTGAACTGAAATCGTTGCTAGCTATGCGAAATCTGCTGAGAGATTTGAAGTCCAATATTCTGGACAATGCAGTTTTACGCAAAGAACTGGAAAAAATTCTGCAGGACAAAAACCTTTCTGATGAGTTGCGCAAAGAACTTGAAGCAATCTCACCGATCATTTCTAAAGAATAAATACCGCAGAGGAAAATAAGTATGCAAAAAAATGTGCAGAATGCTGGTTCCGTTAAAAAGGGAAATGCTGTTCAACAGTCTGTTTATGAATCATTATTTGATAAAATAAATCTGAATACCGTCTCTACAGCTCCGACTTTTGACCATTACACCAATAATACAGCATTATCTGAATCTGCTACCAATGAACGTATCTCAGTAGCGATAAACGTATTCCTGAAAATGATTCAGGACAGTGCCCAAACTGTAGACAGATTGGATAAATCCTTACTGGATTTCCATATTGCCAAGCTGGACAAATTAATCAGCAATCAGTTAGACAATATTCTTCACCATCCTGAATTTCAGGCAATTGAAGGTACATGGCGTGGTCTGAAATTCTTAGTTGACCGTACCGATTTCCGTCAAAATGTCAAAATTGATGTACTTGATGTTTCAAAAGATGCTCTGATTCGCGATTTTGAAGACTCACCGGAAGTCATCCAAAGCGGTCTGTATAGCCATACTTACATTAACGAATATGACACCCCAGGCGGACAGCCTTTTGCCTCAATCATTTCGGCTTATGAATTTGACCGCTCCCCTCAGGACATTGAGCTGCTCAGAAATATTTCAAAAGTTTCCGCTGCTGCACATATGCCATTTATTGGTTCTGTAGGTCCTCAATTCTTTGGTAAAGAAACAATGGAAGAGGTTGCCTCAATCAAAGATATCGGCAACTACTTTGACCGTGCTGAATACATCAAATGGAACAGCTTCCGCAATACTGATGATGCCCGCTATATCGGTCTTACTCTACCGCGCTTTCTGGCACGTTTGCCTTATGGCAGTGAAACAGTACCGGTACGGAGTTTCAATTACAGTGAAGAAGTTAAAGGCCCTGATCACAATCGTTATTTGTGGGCTAATGCCACCTTTGCATTTGCAGCTAACATGGTAAGAAGCTTTATTAAAAATGGCTGGTGTGTTCAGATTCGTGGCCCGCAGGCCGGCGGACTGATTGAAAATCTGCCGATTCATTTATATGATCTGGGTTCCGGCGCACAAATGAAAATTCCGACGGAAGTATTAATTCCTGAAACACGGGAATTTGAATTTGCCAATCTGGGTTTTGTGCCATTATCGTTCTACAAAAATCATGATTTTGCATGTTTCTTCTCTGCAAATTCAACACAAAAACCAGCCCTGTACGATACTAAAGAGGCGACAGCCAATAGCCGTATCAATTCACGTCTTCCTTATATTTTCCTGCTGTCACGTCTGGCTCATTATCTGAAACTGATTCAGCGCGAAAATATCGGTATGACAAAAGACCGGCGTGTTCTGGAAGTGGAAATGAATAACTGGATACAGAATCTGGTTACAGAAATGACTGATCCAAGTGATGAGCTGCAGGCTTCACATCCGTTACGTCAGGCAAAAGTGGTAGTAGAAGATATTGAAGATAATCCGGGTTTCTTCAAAATTAAACTATTTGTCATTCCGCACTTCCAGATTGAAGGTATGGATATTAATCTTTCATTAGTATCTCAAATGCCAAAAGCTAAAAAATAATCCGGTATAAGCGAAAAATCTACCGATAGTTCCCTATCGGTAGATAACCATAAAGGATTGCTAAATGTCACGCGCTATTATTTGTAAGGGAGATACCACTACACATGGTGGGGTAGTACTTGAAGGTGATCCTATCGCAAAAATTGAAGGAAGACCGGTAGCACGTAAAGGCGATAAAGTTAGTTGTCCGAAATGTAGTGGTACTCATTACATTGTAGAAGGTGATCCCAAGCTAACAGTAAAGGGGCGTCTTATGGTTCTCGAAAACATGAAAACCAGCTGTGGTGCTCGATTGTTATCCAAACAATCATTAGCTAAATGTGAATAATCTATCTAATTTAGAACAGGTTGTAAGTTGAAAATCATCAATCCGATTTGGTACGAAGGTACCTTACTGCTGCCACAAATTTTCCAGCAACAGGAATTACTGCAACAGGCAAATGCCTTTAGCATAATGCAGTGTACGCGAATTATGCCATGGGGCGTAATGCGTATGGAAATAGACACTAATAGTCTCACTCTGAAAAAGCTTAAATTATCGGATTGTGCAGTATCATTTCAGGATGGTACTTGGTTTGATTCACAGCAGATGCAGTTTCTGCCGCCTGCCCGTGACTTATCACAATTACCGGATGACATACTCGAAACAACAGTATATTTAACATTACCAGAACTAAATACCGTAGGCAGTAATCTGCTTGAAAACAGCAGTAATGCACCATTACGATTTTCTAAACAGTTTGTTTCGGTTACTGATCTTTACGGTAGCCAGCAAACAGAAATTGCAGAAAAAAGATTGAATTTCAGCCTGAAATTCTCTCATGAGAACCGTCAGAATTTTTTGGCAATACCCATTCTTCGTCTGATTAAAAATCAAAATAATATCTGGCAGCTTGATGCACAATATATACCGCCAATATTCTTTATTGGCAGCAATATTTTTCTAATGGAGATGCTGTCAAGACAGATACAAATTCTGCTTAATAAAAGTCAGCGTCTTGGTTCATTACGAAAAGAACGTAATCAGCAATCAGCAGACTTTCTTGTATCCGATATTTCATTATTTTGGCTGCTGAACATACTCAATCAGTCTATACCGGAAATGGTGCTGTTACAAACACATAAAAATATTGCACCAGAAAACTACTACATCTTACTGGCACGTTTGGTTGGAAGTCTGCTGTCGTTTTCAATTGAATCCAGTATCAAAGACATACCGCAATATGATCCGTTTAATTTAGGTACAACATTCATCCGGTTAAATGAAATGCTTATAGAGCTGCTGGATACAGTTATACCTACAGTACTGGTACTGGTGGATCTTGAAAAAGTTGGTAATACCCGCTGGATTGGTCATCTGTTAGATGCACGTTTGGATGAAAACACAGATTACTATATTTCTGTTCGTGCCAGTGTTCCGTTATATGAACTTCAGGAACGCTTTCCGAAACTATGTAAGATTGGTTCTCCTGATGATGTTGAGCGAATTCTGCCGTCAGCATCCAATGGTATTCCATTAAGAATGATGCAGCGTTTACCCAGCGCATTACCCATGCGTTCAGAAGCTACCTATTTTGCATTAGATAAGTCGCACCCGGGCTTTAAAGCCATGATAGCAGCCAGATCATGCTGTATTTATTCACCTAATTCATTTGATGGATTAAATATCGAATTATATGCGGTGCCAAATGAAGAATAACGAAATTCCAGATTACGTACGGGAAAATTTACGTAATTATATTTTATTTGTAACGCGGTTAAGTTTAGGGCATGCCATTCAGGATATGGATGAAGTGCAGTTGCTTGCTATTCATTTTGTTTCAGAGTTTGATCAGAAACTGAGTGAAAATCACCTGCCTGAGCATGAGCGAAAACAGATAAAGTATGCATTGTTTGCACTTGTTGATGAGCTTGCCTTACGCTTTTTAGATAGCAAAAGTAAATCAATTTGGGAAAACAGCCCGTTACAGGTATCCCAATTTGGTGAGTATGATGCTGGTATACAATTATTTGAAGATATTCAAACTGAATTACATAAACCGGATCCGTCATTCTGGCTTTTAAGTGTTTGGCAGCTGGTATTTGCTCTTGGATTTAATGGTAAATATTTATTTGAAGAAACACATGCTCGTAATGAACTCATTACCAAAATTGATTCGCATTTGCCTGAAATAATCATTCCTTCACTTCAGACTAATCGAAGATTGCGCCCGATTACTATACGTTCTTTTTCGACAGTGAGCTGGTGTTTAGCTTTTCTGGTGTTCACTGTGGTTATATATCTGGTGCTGAATAAATATCTCAGTAATCTGGTTGCCAGTATTGGATAAGGTACCAAATGAGTAAACGCATTTATTACACATTACTGCTTGTCTGGATTGTTTGCCTGTCGCTATATTTTATCTGGCAAATTTGGGATATATACTGGGTAATCAAAATATGCTTGAGTATACTCATAGTACTGGCATGTGGATTTCTGTGGTATCAGAATCAATTTTGGTTTCGTAAGCAAAGTGCAGCAAGTCTGTACAATATACCTAAATCCCAGCGCATCATTCTCGTAGCAGGCGATGATATATCTGATTGGATAGAATCTTCTGAACGTTGGAGACTGTTGCGTGATTCAATGTGGATCAGGGTAGAAGACTGTGCGCAGTTAATCAGCATTTATCAGAATCTGGATGAACAGAATAAAATAGCTAACGGTATATTTCTGATACTTAATCCAGATAAATATCCTCATGTGGCAGCATTAGAGCAGCGTATTTCACAATGGCGGCAAGAAATCGAAACTATTCAGGCTTCATACAAACGCTGCCTACCGCTGACATTGGGTATCCATACCGATCTGCTTAATGAAAATCTTGATTACTGGCCTGAAAACAATAGTAACCATTTGTGCAGGGAGCGTACAGATGTGCAAGAGTACTTTTCCTGTTTACAAAAACAATTGGATAGCAGAGCAGCATTGAATGCCCGACAGCCGGAACATCTGGACTATACAACTACATCCACACTTTATCTGAATCAGCAATGGCTTAGTAAATATGTGATTAAAAATTTGTTACCGGAAAAATCATATCGTTATTCTCTGTATATGATGTCATGTGTCTGGTTAAACAGTTTCAATACTAATCAGCAAGCAGGCTGGCGTAAATTTGAAATTGAAAAAACTGGATTTGTTAGTCCGACTCATGTTTTTACAGTTAACGGTCTGAAAAATTTTCCGGTTATTGAGAATAGCTTTGTTCGCCAGCATTATTTAAGTAAAGGTGCAAAATATCTGTGCTACGCAATTGACTGTTTCCTGATGTTCATTCTTATTGGTACCGAGTATTCGTTTGTTCAAAATAAAAAATGGCTGCAGGAAGTTATTGCTGCTCATCAGCAATATATAGCAATACCTCAGCACCTTGAAAATGAACGTATAGATAGTATTAAAAATTTAAAAATCATTCAGCAGACCTTACAGGATTATAAGACATTCGGTGAGCCCAGAAGAATGGGATTTGGTTTATATCATGCTACTGAATTATTACCAGTTATCAATAAAGACATAAATTCTTTCCAGATAGAGAAGCAGAAAAAACAAATTATCCGTTTAGATACCACAGCATTGTTTGACGTGGGTCAGAGTCAGCTTAAAGCGGATGCGAAACTGGTTTTACAAGGGGTTTTAACCTGGGTACAGGCAAACCCGAATAAAAGAGTACTAATAGATGGTCATACCGATAACACCGGAAATGCCGCCAGCAATAAAACTCTGTCATTTCACAGAGCTGAAGCTGTACGTGACTGGCTAGTGAGTGCATCCACCTTTCCGGAAGACCATTTTACTGTACAGGGATATGGGGATAGTAAACCCATAGCAACCAACGACGACCCGCAAGGGCGTAGTAAAAATCGTCGTGTCGAAATTACCTTGGTTGATATGAATCATACCGACTAATGTAATATTTATTAACTAATTAAAGGATATTCATATGGCAATTCCTGCTTACTTATGGATCAAGGATGACGGTGGTTCAGAGGTTAAAGGCTCTGTAACTGTACAGAATCGTGAAGGCACAGTAGAAGTATTGGCATTCGATCACGAAGTTTATATTCCTACTGACGGCAATACCGGTAAACTGACAGGTACTCGTGTACACAAACCTATTTCTTTTGTAAAAGAATATGATGCTTCTTCACCATATCTTTACAAAGCAGTAACCAATGGTCAGAACCTTAAATCTCTAGAATTTAAATGGTATCGCATTGACGATGCAGGTCAGGAGAAAGAATATTTCAACACCCTGCTTGAAAATGTGAAAGTAGTGGCTGTGCGTCCTAAAATGCACAACATTAAAGAAACCAGTAAAGAACGCTATAACCATCTTGAAGAAGTGGAATTGCGTTACGAAAAAATTACCTGGGCTTACAAGGATGGCAATATTGTTCATTCCGACAGCTGGGTTGAGAACCGTTAATTTTAATTAACTCAAGGCGCACGCATCTGTGCGCCTTTTTAAGTATTTAGTCGGAGCCGTAATGAAAGATTCAATGCAATTATTAAGAAAACTCAATGAAAATTGTGCACGGGCACTGAATGAGGCTGCTAACTTCTGTTTAAGCCGTGGTCATCATGAAATATTGCCTGAACATTTTCTCGTCAAATTACTTGAAACAGATAATAATGACCTGAATCTCTTATTACGCCAGAACGAAATCAACATCAACCGGTTGTGGGATGATTTGCTGGCAGGACTGGATAAATTGCCCTGGCAGCGAGTACCCCAGAAACCTGAGCTTTCACGCGCATTACTTAAATGGATAGAGCAGGCATGGATGCTGGCATCTATTGAACACGGACAGGAAGAAGTCCGCTCATTGCATTTGCTTGAAGCTATCCAGAAAATTCCTAGCATCTTCACACTTACAGATTTATGGCAGTTACTGATATTTAGAGCAGGACAACTGGCTGAAGCAGGACGATGGCTTGATAAATACTCAGTTGAAGCAAACACAGACAATGATGCGATCTTCACCAAGAGAATAGATACCGATAGTAAAGCAGCAGAACCTGCTGAAACACCAGCCACACAGAATATACTTAATACCAGTAACTTACAGGATAAACAATCGCCGGCAGAACAGGAAGCCTTGTCACGTTTTACCATCGATCTTACTCAAAGAGCCAGAGACGGATATATTGATGCAATTTTCGGACGGGATGAAGAAATCAGCCAAATAGAAGATATTTTGAGCAGACGACGTAAAAATAATCCAATATTGGTAGGTGAACCGGGAGTAGGTAAAACAGCACTTGTTGAAGGGCTGGCATTGAAAATCGCCAATGACGAAGTGGGCAGCCATCTGAAAAATACCCATATTCTTGCTCTTGATATGGGGCTTTTACAGGCAGGTTCCGGCTTGAAAGGTGAATTTGAGCAGCGCCTGAAAACGGTAATCGAAGCCATTCAGCATGCTTCCGAACCAACCATCCTGTTTATAGATGAAGCTCATACCATTATTGGTGCCGGTAATCAGGCCGGAGGGTCTGATGCAGCCAACTTACTCAAACCTGCACTTGCCCGTGGTCAGTTGCGTACAATCGCAGCAACAACCTGGTCTGAATACAAACAATATTTTGAAACCGATGCTGCTCTTGAGCGCCGTTTTCAGCCGGTAAAAGTAGATGAACCGGATGATGAAAAAGCCTGTCAGATGCTGCGCGGTATTGCTAAACTCTATGCAGAACATCATCAGGTACATATCAAAGATGATGCGATTAAAGCCGCTGTTACATTGTCACGTCGGTATTTACCGGATCGTCAGCTTCCTGATAAAGCCATCGATTTACTGGATACCGCTGCAGCTAAAGTCAGACTTGGTATGCAAACATTACCACTGAATCTGATTAAAAAAATCTCCCTGCACAGCGCACTTCAAGAAGAAATCGACCGTCTGCAACAGGATACTCTTCTCGGACATCAGATAGATAACGAAAGAATGGAACAGTGCCGGCAGCAGCTACAGCAATTAGACCAGGAAATAGAAGAAGAAAAACAAAAATTTGTTCAGGAGCAAGAAGCTGCTCAGGCAGTACTGGATGCGCGTACAAAAGATGAGCACGAAAGCAATCTGCATACACATAATCAGTCTTTTCAGCAATTGCAGCAAAACATTAGCCTGGATGTAGATCAGCAAGTCATTGCCAGTGTAATTAGTGAATGGACAGGCATTCCTGCCGGTCGCATGCTGGATGATGAAATTGAGCGTCTGATGACCTTATCTGAACAACTTAACAGTGAAGTAATTGGTCAGGAAGACAGCGTTAGTAGTATTGTTAATCATATTCGTACCCAGAAAGCCGGACTTGGCGAACCCAACAAACCACTTGGTGTATTCCTGCTAACAGGTACATCCGGCGTTGGCAAAACCAGAACAGCCAAAGCGCTGGCCAGATCACTTTTTGGTAGTGAAGATACAATGATTACCATCAATATGTCTGAATATCAGGAATCGCATACAGTAGCTCAGCTTAAAGGTGCGCCTCCGGGATATGTGGGCTATGGCAAAGGCGGAGTCCTTACTGAAGCAGTACGTAAGCGTCCTTATTCAGTAGTACTGCTAGATGAAATAGAAAAAGCCCATCCGGATGTGCTTAATATTTTCTATCAGGTATTTGACCAGGGTGTTATGCGAGACGGAGAAGGGCGCATCATCAACTTCAAAAACACCATTCTGCTGATGACATCCAATCTGGGCAGCGAAGCTTTACAAAATGCTCCTGATGCCGATTTACCAACCCGACTGGAACTGGTCGATCAGCCCATCCGGGAAGTTCTTGCTCCTGCTTTGCTCGGGCGTATGAATGTACTGGCTTTTCGTCCGTTATCAGCTGACGATATGCAGATTATTATCCGTCAGCAACTAGACCGCATTGCAGCCAAAATTGCAGCTCAATTTGCTGTTATCTGTGAGTATAGTAATACACTGGTAGAGGCGCTGGCGCAAACAACAGCCGGTCATGATTTGGGCGTACGCTATTTTGAACAGATGTTGCAGCAGCAAATTGTCCCCGAACTGGCCAGACAATTATTGCTGGAAAAGCAGCAAGGCCAGAATAGTGCCTATATCCAGCTTAATTTGGGTGAGCAGGGCGTAGTCATTACATTGAGTGATGAACCAATGAAAGAGGTGGCAGCTGAAACAAATAGCGAAAATCAGCCAATATAACTGTTAATCACTGAACATAGTAAAAAGGGCAGACTTAAATAAGTATATGTCCTTTTTGCTATTTATATATCAGCATATTAGTTTTAATTTGGCCATACTTTAAAACTAATCAGCCACAGATTGAATTATTATCGAATAAAAATTGTGTTTGAATTAAATTACCCAGATTCTTTGTTTATATTTTGTTTGTAAATAGACGAATTTATATTTGCCAAAATGTGTACTGAGCCATTTAGGCATATGTATTTGCAGTCGGTTTGTTATATATTAAACGTGTAGAGTAGTTTATTATGAATAACAATAGAAAAATCAGTTAAAGTATACCCTGCGTGATTAATTCAGTCTTTATCCATATTTTGACATAACATTCAGAAAAAAATTATCAATATAAAATAGCCAGTAAGTTTTAGTATACTGGCTAAAAATACTTGAAACTGATAAATTGAATTTTAATTAATTGAGTTCAGGTCGAGACATTATATTAATTGAATTCTGCGGCGTAGGTGGCTGCATAGTAAATTTAGGGTTTGTTGTGTATTTTAGGTGGATTTTGGTATCTATTTTTACTGTTCCATCTATACTCTCCACCTCCTTAGGAAATGCTAGCTGTTCACGGATGCCTATAATTCTTCCTTTTAAATCAAAATAATAATTATATTGTATGGGGATTTGATTATTTTTGAATTGCTTTATAACACTAAAATAGGGATTTTTAAAAACACCGCTGTCATCAGAATCATGTTCATCAAAAAAATAAGAATTAAAAGTAGAAGTGAATTCGTCAATTATATTTTGTAATGCAGCATAATCCTCAGGTTTATATTTACTATTCTGATCAGCTTTGTCTGCAGCCTCTTTTAAAGCCTTTGAAAGGCTTTCAAGCATTGTATTATCAATTTTCTGCATTAAAGCGTAGTCTACATTCAGATTAACCTGATACTTTGCTTTCAGTGTTTTTCCATACTCATCAACGTTTACTTTTTTGAATGCATCCGGTTCAATTGCTGCATAACCATCATCAATTGATTTTGGTAAGCTTTTTAACAGATCGGATAAAGGCATGTTTTTTATTTGAGATTTTGGTACAGCTAATTGTAAATATTTGTCACCAATTACCATTCTTGTATGAGGTATTTTATCTAGCAAATGTGTAATAGCAGAAACATCTGCGTATAGAGATAGATTTTTGAAGTCTATATAGGTGGGAAATTTAAAAGAAACCAGTACATTTTTGTTTTCATAACGAACTTCCGGAATTATTTCCATTTGCCCTTTTCGTATGTCTATAGCACCGGAAAAGGGTACTGAAAAGGATTGACTGAATTGCTCAAAAAAAGGTGCCAGAGAATTTTTTGGTTTTGATTCATTATCATCATCATCGTCATCTGCTTCTGTTTGAGGTAGTGGTTTTGATGCAGTATTTAGAAGCTTGTTATGTGTTTCATTAGTTTTGTTTATTTCAGATGTATCAGAAGAAATTTCATCTTCATTGTTTGTATTAGGATTAATATGATATTCTCCTTGAAAAGAACCACTGAAGTTCAAGCGATTATCTTTTAAAATCATTTGCTGGACACCAGCACGCACCATTTTATCCGGTGAATTGTCATTTATGTGGCTGCATGCTGAAACTATTCCTGCTAGAGTCAATGTTAATATTATTTTTGTAAAATTTAACCCCATAAAATTCCCTTTAAATTAACCGATTTTTTGTTAGATGTTATTTTATTTGTAAATATATTAACTTATGTTTACCTAATATATACCGTTGAGCTTATGGTATCTGTATTTGCAGACAGTTTGGTATATATCAAATGAGTAGGTAGTTTGTTATGACAGGACTATAAAATTCACTCAAGGTATACTTGTCGTGATTCATTCTGTCTGGATTTATGTTTTTGAATTAACATATAATAAATAACTTATCAATGAAAAAAGCCAGTATGTAAAACATACTGGCTAAAAAATTTAAATCAGATCAGATAAGAAAATTAATCATTACCAACCAAGACGAGCCCCTATATTGATTGAGTTTTGTGGTGTAGGCTGCATGGTAAATTTAGGGCTTCCGGTGTAATCCATCCGAAATTTATAATCTATTCTGATTGTTCCTTTTGGCTCTTCCCTACCTGTTATTGCCATTGGAATATCAGTCTTAATGCGAATACCTATAATGCGACCTTTTGAATCAAAGTAGAAATTACCTACTATTAGATTAGATTGATTTTTGAGCTGCTTCATATAAGCACCCATAGGAGTGTCTGCAAGAGCATTATCACTATCGGAATAAATTGAAGCTAAAGCGTCAATTATATTCCCCAGTAAAGCGTAATCTTCTGGTTTATATTTATTATTCTTATCAGCCTTGGCTGCTGTCTCTTTTAGAGTCTTAGAAAGACTTTGTAGAAGTACAGTATTATATTTAAGGCTTGAAGCATAGTCTGTATTCAGATTAACCTGATATTTTGCTTCCAGTGTTTTTCCAAATTCGTCGACATTTACTTTTTTGAATGCGCTCGGATCAATTGATGCATAACTGTCATCTACAGATTTAGGTAAGCTTTTTAATAAATCTGCTACAGGTATGTGTTGTGCTTTATCCTGCGGTACAGCAAATTGCATATATTTGTCACCAATTACCATTTTATTGTAAGGCATAGTATCTGACAGATGTGTAATTGCAGAACCATCGAGATATAAGGACAAATTATTAAAATCTAAATAGGTAGGAAATTTAAAAGAAATCAGTACGTTTTTATCTTCATAACGGACTTCAGGAATCACTTCCATCACCCCTTTTTTCATATCTACAGCACCAGTGAAAGGTACGGAAAAAGATTTACCGAATTGTCCTAAAAATTGCCCTATAGATTTGTTATACAAATCCATTTGTTTGCGGTGATACTCTGTTAATTCTGAAGTATCATCATCATATTCTTCTGATGCAGAGGCTTCTGATGCAGATACTTCTGATGCAATTATTGGCTCGGTTATTTCTGAAGAATTTTTATCTTCATTATTCTGAATAATAAATTCTGTCTGATAAGAACCACTAAAATTAAACTGATTGTCTTCTGTCATAATGCGCTGAATACCAGTGCGCACCATTTTGTCAGGGGATTTTTCAGTTTTATTACCACATGCCGAAATCATACCGGCAACAGCCAGCATTAATATTATTTTTGTAAATTTCAATCTCATAAGAGTCCCTTAGTTTAATAAGCAAAATATATTGTTAATAATTGTATTTTAATTGTAATAAAATGACCAGAAAAAATTAATAAATTACAATTCTAATCAGATATTATAACGAGAACATTATCTATTTCAAGGTTTTAAGCCGAGCATCTGTTAAAACCATTTTAAAAAAGTTATTGCAAAAATAAATTAAATTAATGATAGTAAATATAAATTATAAATTGTTTTGTTGAGAAAAATAATTTATAATTCATAAAATTTTTATAAATTTGGTTTAAATTTTGGAGTTTTTATGAAAGAATATAAAGTTGTTATTTATCAGGAAGGTGCTCTGGCTTCTATGTTTCTGGGCGCGGCAAATGCAGATCCTGTAAAATTTTCCAACTTTCTAAATCGAAATGCTAAAGAAGGATGGCGTGTAGTAACAATGGAAAAAGATATGCGTCGTCTATTTTTACTGTGGAGAAGAGAAGCTTATTTATTAGTAATGGAGAGAGATATTGGTTAAAAAAGCCGGATTAGGATGCCTTTATATTTTCATATTCTGGTGTGTCTTATTGATGCTGGAATTATGGTGGGACATTTTTCCTGCTGAAATTTTTCTAAAAATATCTATATCTTTAGGAATTTTATTCTTTGCTTTGTTGGCGATAGCCGTGGTTCTTGATCAGTTGAACTCAGATAAAAAGCTAAAAGATAAAAATTATTTAGAATAATATTTATTTTGTACTTGAAAATCCAAGTTTAATATTAAATAAACTAGTTAAAAATTTAAATGATTTCGAATTTTTTAAATTAAGTATAAATATTAGGTAATTTATTATTTCACTTGGTTTATCTTTTTTCTAAATGGTTGATATTTTTGTTTTATGATTGAATAACTTTGTCATTTAATTTGATAAAGTTTATAAGGTATTATTCATTTGTGCAGCATATATCAAGTTATGAACAGATTTTTATTACATCTTCAAAAAATAATAACAAAATTTCAAGATTTATAATCTTTTACTCTAAACATAGCAGAATAAACAAATAATTTTTTATCCGCGCGGATGATGCTGAAGCACAATTTGTTTCAGGCGTTCATTGGCAACATGTGTGTAAATTTGTGTTGTGCCGATATCAGCGTGTCCCAGAAGCAATTGCACTACACGTAAATCTGCACCATGATTCACAAGATGCGTAGCAAAAGCATGACGCAAACCATGCGGGCTAAGATGATGAATGCCGGCTACAGTAGCATATTTGGTCACAATCATCCAGGCCAGCTGCCGAGTGATGGCTGTTTTTTTCTGACTGACAAATACGGCATCACAAGCTCGTCCTTTAAGTAAAGCAGGGCGGGCATCCGTAAAGTAACTTTCCAGCCAGTCGGTTGCTTCTTCCCCTAATGGAACCATACGCTGTTTATTTCCTTTTCCGATGGTACTTAACAGGCCGTTTTGTAAATCGATTTCATTGATTCGTAAGTTAACAGCTTCGCTAACTCTCAATCCAGTAGCGTACATAAGTTCCAGTAAGGCTTTATCACGCAGACCCAGAAAGGTTTTGGTATCCGGGGCTGCTAATAGAGCATCTATCTGTGTTTCGGAAATAATATCCGGCAAGTATTGGCCTTTTTTAGGCATTTGCAGCTGCTCGGTAGGTATATCCTGACGGCGGTTATATTCATGCATCCAACTGAACAGACGTTTACAGGCTGATAATGCCCGTGCCTGTGAAGATGGTTTTTCACTGGGGATAAATACAGCAGATGCAAGTGACAAGGGATCTACATTCAGCCAGTTCAGATGTTCGGCTTGTATGCGACGAGCAATTTTATTCAAATCCCGCCGGTAACTTTCCAGTGTATTGAATGCCAGCTGCTCGCTAAGCCAAAGATGTTCGAGCAATGACTCGATTGGTTCGAGTAGTTCTGCCGGTAAAGTATCATTTACCATGTTGCTCCTTCGTGTTTAAGCAGCCAACGCTTTATATTTAGTTCAAAAGCATTGGTACTGAGGCTGAACCCTCCCAGACCACTGGCTGATACAACCCGATGACAAGGAATAATAATTGGTAACGGGTTTTTACCACAGGCCTGACCTACGGCTCTGGGTGAACTGTTTAGCACACGCGCGATATCTCCGTAAGTGGCAATCTGACCATAGGGGATATCGGCAATAACCTGCCAAACTTTTTGCTGAAATGCAGTGCCGTCAGTGGAAGGAGGATAGTTAAATTTTTGCAGGCTGCCATTAAAATAGGAGTCAAGCTGCTTTGCCCAGAATCCAGTCAGGTTAGGTAAGGCTTCGGAAAAGGGTGTTTGCCAATGGATAGCCTTTAATTTTTGCTCAGGACTGAATTCCAGTTTTAATGAGCAGCAGGGCGCTTGATATGAGTAACTAGGCATGCTGTTGCAGTGTATTTAATACGATCTGGGCGTGACCGGCCGCTTTAACTTTACGCCATTCCTGTGTAATTTGCCCGTCCTGATTCAGGATAAAGGTACTTCTTTCAATACCGAATACTTTTTTACCATACATGTTTTTCTCTTTAAGTACATCAAATTGTCTGCATACTGTTTCTTCACTGTCTGAAAGTAGGGTAACGTTGAGTTCATATTTGCAGATAAAATTATGATGGCTTTTCATACTATCACGGGAAATACCAATCACGTTATAGCCCAGTTGTTTGAATTGGGGCAGTAAAGCACTGAATTCCTGTGCTTCGGTTGTACAGCCCGGTGTGCTGTCTTTCGGATAGAAATAAACCACAGCTGGTAAATGTTCTGCAATATTAAAGTTATTTCCTTCGGTATCCGGAAGTGTAAACAGCATAGATTGAGACATTATTTATTTTCCTTTGTATATATTGATTACCTTGGATTAATCGCGAATAAAAGCAGTAATCAGAGGTACATCGCCAATTAGACGGCTGCAGTGTCCATGAATATTTGAGTCGAAGGTAATGCCTTCAGGTAAAGTATCGGCAGAATAAAAATGTTCTCCGGCACTAAAGCGGCGGGTACTACCATCGCGCAGTCCGATTTCCATCACTCCTTGCAATACTATCAGCCATTGTGGTTTACCAGTGCAGTGAAAATCACTTTTAAAACCCACCGGACTGTAACGTAATTGTAACCCTTCTGCATTAAACCAAGGTGATAACTGGCTTTTTTCATTACCTTCGTTTAATTCAATTTTTTCTTCTTTGAATCGGGCAAAACCATCACTTCCGGTATATAAAATTACTTTAGTAAATGTTGTCATAATTTCTACTCATAGCCTAATGGTAAAAAAATCAGTGCAGAGATGTGTATCTGCACTGAAAGAATAATAAATCAGCCTATAACGCCAAGATTGTCATCATTGGACGGGGTATTATTGTGTTTGGGAAGCAGCCATAAAGTGGCAATGATGTCCAGAAGGTAAATAGATGCCAGCAAGCATAAGGCAACATAAAATGACCATTCTTTGACCAGAAAACCGATAACCAGCGGCCCTAATCCGCCAATGCCACGACCCAGATTAAATAATACATTCTGGGCAGTTGCACGCACATGCGGGGGGAAGTTATCAGAAATCAGTGCTCCATAGCCGCCAATCATGCCATTGACAAATAAGCCCATAATGGCACCGCATATCAGTAATGCAGTGGGGTCCTGCAACTGTGCATATTGTGCCACCATGATAAAAGAACCAATCTGGTAAATCAGAAAGATTTTCCAGCGGGCAAAATGGTCGGCCAGAAAACCGAACAGCCAGATACCGATAATCATGCCAATAACGGTGACCGCAGTCCAGTTGCCGGAATCTGTAAGGCTGAATCCCAGTTTTTTGGCAAGATAACTGGGCATCCAGATCATTAAACCGTAATAACCGAAATTTTGTACGGCGCAAAGGATAAATATGCCCAGACTGGTTTTAGCTGTCTGACGGTCTTTAACCAGTAATTTAAGACGCGCAGAAAATGACAACTCACCATTTGCTTTATGTTCGCGGGTAAATTGTTCCGGTTCATTGGTATCATGACGAATAAAGTAGGATACGATAGCCGGAAATAATCCTACAACAAACATGCCGCGCCAGCCGATATGCTGAAGCAGAAATGGTGTAATAAAGGTAGCCGCCAGTACGCCCAGCTGCCAGCCGATACCGACGAAGGCTGATGCGCGATTACGTTTTGATGCAGGCCATACTTCTGCAATCATAGCCATACCGATACCGAACTCTCCGCCCAGCCCCATACCTGCCAGAGCCCGGTAAATAAGCAGGTCGTAATAACCTTGTGCAACCGCACACAGACCAGTAAAAACGGCAAACATGAGAATGGTTAGCGATAACATGCGTATCCGGCCGAAGCGATCACTTAAATGTCCGAAAACGATACCTCCGACAACAGAACCGATTAATGTCCATGTTACCAGTGAACCTGCCTGAGAAGGATTCAGTCCGAGATCAGCACTGATGGCGCTGAGCATAAAACCGAGTATCAGCAGGTCAAAACCATCCATGGCATAGCCACTGATAGCGGCAACCATAGCTTTTGCAGGAGTTAATTTTTTTCTTGGTTGTTTCATAAGGGGACTTACAATCGAGAATCTAAAATGTTAATAACAGTTTTGCCTGCACCGGCAGGCTGATTAATATCACCGGTCTGTGCTGGTGTTGTAATTGGAGAAAAATGTTCACGGTCAAAGGCAATATCGCCGCCATGTGGCAGTTGTTGTCCACGTTGCAAGCCGGCAAAATTGAATAAATGATAATCAGCCAGATGCGAGGGTACGATGTTTTGCATGGCCGAAAACATGGATTCAATGCGCCCGGGAAACTGTTTGTCCCATTGCCGGAGCATGTCTTTGATAACCTGCCGTTGCAGATTGGGCTGTGAGCCACACAGGTTGCATGGAATAATTGGAAATTCCAGCATTTGCGCATACCGGATCAGATCTTTTTCTTTAACATAGGCTAAGGGTCTGATGATGATATGTTCACCGTTATCTGACAGCAGTTTGGGCGGCATGGCTTTAAGTTTGCCTCCGTAAAACATGTTCAGAAACAGGGTTTCCAGAATATCATCGCGATGGTGACCTAAAGCAATTTTGGTACAGTTATTTTCTTTGGCTACCCGGTATAAAATACCGCGTCGCAAACGGCTGCACAGGCCACAGGTAGTTTTGCCTTCATCTATTACCCGTTTGACTACGCTATAAGTGTCTTCTTCAATAATTTGAAACGGAACGCCAAGACTTTGCAGATAATCCGGCAGTATATGTGCAGGAAAACCAGGTTGTTTCTGGTCGAGATTAACTGCAAGAATTTCAAATTGTACTGGTGCAGATTTTTGTAATCTGAGCAGGATGTCCAATAATGCATAGCTGTCTTTACCACCGGAAAGGCAAACCATGATTTTGTCGCCGTCTTCAATCATCTGAAAATCATTAATAGCAGCGCCAACCTGATGACGAAGTCTTTTAATCAGTTTATTGTTTTCGTATTCGCGTTTTGGTGTATGAGACATGGATACAGCACTAATTTATGCAAATACCTGCAATTGTACAATAATTAAAAGGCCGGCAGATGTGACTTAGCCGGCCTGTGTTAATTTTTACATGAATTAAAAAGGAGTTTTCAGCCTTTTTTTACTGGTTCTTTATCAAGCTCAAACACTTGGTGCAGTACACGGGTGGCTAGCTCCAGATATTTTTCATCAATTAACACGGACACTTTGATTTCAGAAGTAGAAATCATCTGGATATTGATATTTTCTTTAGCCAGAGTACGGAACATGGTAGAAGCAATGCCAACATGTGAACGCATGCCCATACCGACTATTGATACTTTACATACGGTATCATCGCCGCAGACTTCACGCGCTCCTATTGTTTTCTGCACTTCATGAAGAATATCCAGCGTATTCTGATAATCACTGCGTGGTACGGTAAAGGAAAAGTCTGTGGTTCCTGCTGAGCCGACATTCTGAATAATCATATCCACTTCAATATTGGCATCGGCGACAGCTCCCAGTATCAGTGAAGCCATTCCCGGCGTATCCGGTACCCCGCGCACATTAATTCGTGCCTGATTTTTATCAAAAGCAATACCGGATACTGCCGCATGTTCCATCATATTCTGATCCTCTTCAAATGTGATTAATGTGCCATTACCGCTGTTTTCCAGACTGCTTAATACGCGCAGCCGCACTTTATATTTACCGGCAAACTCTACTGAGCGGATTTGTAATACTTTACTGCCCAGACTGGCCAGTTCCAGCATTTCTTCAAATGAAATGGTATTGAGACGGCGCGCTTCCGGTACGACACGCGGGTCGGTGGTGTATACGCCATCCACATCAGTATAGATCTGGCATTCGTCTGCTTTCAGTGCTGCTGCCAGTGCTACTGCTGAGGTATCCGAACCGCCGCGACCCAGAGTGGTAATATCATTGTTGGCATTAACACCCTGAAAACCGGCTATGATAACAACTTTGCCGGCATTGAGATCTGTGCGGATGCGTATCTCATCGATCGCATCAATGCGTGCTTTGGTATGAGCACAATCGGTTTTAACGGCTACCTGCCAGCCAGTATAGCTCTTTGCGTCTACGCCAATACTGTGCAAAGCCATGGCAAGCAGACCGATAGTGACCTGTTCACCTGTTGATAAAACAACGTCCAGTTCACGCGGATTGGGCTTTTCCTGAATTTCATGTGCCAGTGCAACCAAACGGTTGGTTTCTCCGCTCATAGCGGATACAACCACTACTACATCATCACCATTGGCTCTGGCTTGTGCTACACGACGAGCTACATTTTTTATACGTTCAACTGTTCCAACTGATGTACCGCCGTATTTCTGTACGATTAACGCCATAATACTGCTTGCTTTCCGGGTTGTTATAATGTCAAAAAAGGACAGGTTGTGTTAACCCTGCCTGCTTAAATATCCTGTCGGATATTCTTTTTAGCATTTTTATCATGCAAAAACAAGCTGCTGAGTTAGTATTTTGTCAGGTTCAGGCAGCTTGTTTTAAATAGTGTTTAAATTCGGAAAATAGGTGATTGTATTTTTGTGAATTAATTTTCAGCCAGTGCTTGTTGCTGAGCAGCAAGAATTTGTTTAATTCCTTTTTGTGCCAGGGTGATTAAATCATTTAACTGACCGATACTGAAAGTAGCTCCTTCGGCTGTACCCTGAATTTCAACCAGCTGCTGTGAGGCGGTCATCACTACATTAATATCCGCATCACAGGATGAATCTTCCGGATAATCCAAATCGAGCAGGAGATTACCGTCAATCATACCGACAGAGATAGCAGCTACAGCTTCACGAATCGGATTTTCTCTGATCAGGCCTGTTTCCAGTAATTTTCTGACTGCCAGAGCAAGAGCAACATAAGCGCCGCTGATGCTGGCGGTGCGTGTGCCTCCGTCGGCCTGTATAACATCACAGTCAATCAGTATCTGGCGGCTGCCCAGTTTTTCTAAATCTACGACTGCCCGTAAGGAACGTCCAATCAGGCGCTGAATTTCCTGAGTTCTCCCCGATTGCTTTCCTGCTACTGCTTCGCGGCGCATACGGCCATTGGCAGAGGCGGGCAGCATGCCATATTCTGCTGTTACCCAGCCACGACCCTGATCTTTTAAAAAGCCGGGTACATTTTCATCAATAGTTGCTGTGCAAATTACTTTAGTATTACCGCAGCAAATCAGTACAGAACCGTCTGCCTGTGCGAGGAAATCAGGCACGATACTAAGATGACGTGGCTCATCGTCAGCACGTCCGGAACGATTGGATAGAAGTGTGTTTTTCATATTTAGAGACTTTGTCGGGAGATGAATGCAGAATTATATAACCAGTGTGTTGCGATTCATATCAATTAAACCTTTTATGGATTAAGCCGTTTTCGTTATACTTGATTTAATTGCCAGTTTGAATATAACCCGGCAGGAATAAACGGTTTAAGGAAAATATATATGTTATACAGTATGACTGGCTATGCAAATGCTTCAGAACAATGTGGAAATCGCCAAATCAATATTGAGCTCAGAGCAGTTAACCATCGTTATCTGGATATCCAGTTTAAAATTGCAGAAGAATTACGTCCGTTTGAAGGCAAGATGCGTGAATTAATCAGTTCTCAGGTGACACGGGGTAAACTGGAATGCCGTATTCAGATTCAGACTCTGCCCAGCGAAAGTACTGATGATTTACCGGTTAATCACAAACTGGTAGAACAACTGGCATCATTTAATCAGCAGTTGCGTCGCAAGTATAAAGATTTAGGTAAATTAACTGTTGCAGATATTTTGCATTTCCACGGTGTTCTTGTGGCGCCAACGGAAGACGAGGAAATATTACATAACGGTGTACTGACTTTACTGGGACAAGTCCTCACCGAATTTAAAGCAGCGCGGGCTCGTGAGGGTGAAAAACTGCAGCAGCATTTGCTGGATCGTCTGAATGATATGACAGATATCGTGGCAGCTATGCAGCAGTTATTCCCGCAATTATTGCAGGACTATATGAATAAGGCTGAAGCCCGTTTGCGCGAGGCAGTGGCTCAGGTAGATGCAGAGCGCCTGAAACAGGAATTCGCATTGTTTATGCAAAAAGCTGATGTAGATGAAGAACTGAATCGTTTAAATACGCACATAGCTGAAGCACGACGTCTGATAGAAGAACATCGCGGCAGCGTGGGTAAACGTCTGGATTTTCTGATGCAGGAACTAAATCGCGAAGCGAATACGCTTGGCAGTAAAGCAATAGCCATTGAATGTACACAGGCATCAGTAGGGCTTAAAGTACTGATTGAACAAATGCGCGAGCAGGTACAGAACGTAGAATAAACAATAGCTGTTTATGCCATACTATTAAAAACCAGAATTACTTTTCAAATTGAAACTGGCAATTCTGGTTTTGTTTTAATTCCAGTATCTGTTTGAAACCAATTCTAAAAAGCCAGTTTAACCATACGATTGGCAGCTTCAATACATTCTTCGACACTGGATACCAGTGCGATCCGCACAAAGCCTGCTCCGGAGTTACCGTATGGTGTATTACGGGCAAGATAACGTCCCGGTAATACACGAATCGCTGCTTTTTGCCATAATTTCTGTGTAAAGGCCAAATCATCACAATCGGGAACATTCAGCCACAGATAGAATGAAGCATCAGGTTTATGCAGAACAAATTTTTGCTGTAATATCGGAATTACTTTATCAAATTTTTCCCGATACAGATTACGATTGGCAATGACGTGTTCTTCATCATTCCATGCTGCAATACTGGCGTATTGTGTGGGCAGGCTCATGGCACTGCCATGATAGGTGCGGTAGAGCAGAAAATCAGCCAGTAGTTTACTGTCACCTGCTACAAAACCGGAACGCAGACCGGGTGCATTAGAACGTTTAGACAGGCTGGTAAACATAATCAGACGGTCGAATGTCCGGCCTAACTGAGTAGCCGCCTGTAATGCACCCAGAGGCTTATTATCATCATCAAAGTAAATTTCTGAATAGCATTCATCTGACGCAATCACAAATCCGTATTTGTCCTGTAAGGCAAATAGTTTTTTCCATTCGTCCAGATTCATTACCGCGCCACTGGGATTGCCCGGAGAGCAAACAAAAACCAATTGTACCTTTGGCCATGTATTCTGATCGATTTCCTGCCATTGCGGCATAAAATGCGGAGCGCGGCAATTGACATATTCTACCCGCGCGCCAGCCAGCAAGGCTGAACCTTCATATATCTGATAAAAGGGGTTCGGGCTGACAACTACAGGCTGATATTCAGTACTGCTGTCAATGATGGTTTGAGTAAATGCAAATAATGCTTCCCGGCTGCCCAACACGGGTAATACTTCAGTATCAGGATTAATTTTTACCCCTGAGTAGCGGCGCATAAGCCATTGAGCACAAGCCTGACGAAGCTCAGGAATGCCGGCAGTAGCCGGATAGGCTGCAAGTCCGTCCAGATGCTGAATCAGTGCATCAGTTAAAACCGACGGGGTAGGGTGTTTGGGTTCACCAATATGTAATGATATAGGCTGGAGATCAGCCGGTGGTTCCAGACCATCCATTAATTTACGTAATCTGGCAAAAGGATAGGGCTGTAACAATTCCAGTTTCGGATTCATAATCGTAAATACAAATTATTGTAAATGCTTTGATACTACCACCAATCAAATTACTGCGGCAGTAAGTATTCATTTTTAGCTCCGGAAAATACCGGTTACAGACAAATAAAAAACCACATGCATGCATGTGGCTTATGAAATTATTCAGCATTTTCAGGCAGATTTCTGGACAGCCTGAATTTCGCCGGTCAGTAAATATTCAATGGTTTCTTTAACAGTGCGCATCGCTGAGCCGAATGGCAGCGGATCTTTACCACGGAAAAATAAACCTTTGTCAGTTTCTCCGCGCCAGGCTGCAGCAAGTTTCAGATCAATACAGAATTGTCCGACTTTTTCCAGACCATCACGTAAACCGCATACAGACAAACAGTTAATCCCCTGCGTACAGCGCCGCGGGTCTGCTTTGGCATTAGCCTGTAATACGCTTTCACGTTTCAGATAGCTATCCAGAAATTTAGTTTTAACGCCGCGTGCCGGCAAGCCGGCTACCGACATGAATTCTACAATTTGTTCGCCTTCGGCACCGGCGAGAGTTTTTTTGAAATTGATATGAGCATCACCTTCCTGAGTTACAGCAAATGCTGTACCGATTTGTACAGCAGCTGCACCCCATTCTTGTAAGGCTACAGTGATTTTCTGAAAATTAGCCATCCCGCCAGCAATGATCAAAGGAATTTTTTCCCGTTCCAGATCAAGTTTTTTAAATAATTCGAATGTTTCAGTCAGTACCCGTTTAAATTCAAAACGTTCATCATTAACACCGGCAACAGTAGCTGCACCAAGATGCCCGGCAGCATGGGCGGGATGTTCGATTACAATTGCATCAGGCAGACGGTTCTTTTTCATCCAGCGTTTAAGCACAATACCAATACCGCGTGATTCCGACAAAATAGGCAGCAAAGCAACATCAGGAAAATTTTCAGTCATATCCGGCAAGTCCAGCGGCAGACCGGCTCCCATTACAATTGCATGTGCACCGGATTCACAAGCCTGCTGTACCATAGCATGATGGTCTTTAACCGCTTTCATTACATTAACGGCGATCATTCCGCGTCCTTCAGACTGGGCAAGTGCGGATTTGATTTCACGATCAAGTGCAATCCTGTTTAAGGTATCGTATTTTTCCTGTGTAGGATTTTCTTTGGACTGCTCAAGTAAATCGGGATGCAAATGACGTAAATCCACGCTTGCAATCGTTCCTACCCCATTTTCCCGCGCTACTGCACTGGCCAGACTTGAGGCGGAAACACCTACGCCCATACCGCCCTGAACAATCGGAATGAGATGATGATTGCGAATAACTAGTGGTGCAAATTCCTGCATATTGCTTCCTGTATTTTGTTTAGTAAGCGATGCTTTAAAGTATTGCTTCGAATAAAAGCCTGTAATTACAGTAAAAAACGTTGGAAAGCATTTTAATTCAGCTGGCTTTTATCAATTAGTGCTTCTACTCTATTCTTGCGCAAGGACACTGTCAAGAGATTAAAACTTCTCAGAGCGATATGGCTTTCTCAAAATGGTAAAATTTGTATGATTTGTACGACAAGGTTAGTTAATGTAATGATTGTCATTTAAGCCTTAATGCTTAGAGCAATTATTACCAACTCATGTTATATTCACTGAGTAAGCATGATTCAGGTAATCACAACAGGGCAAATAACTAATGGTTACATGTAATGCACAGCGGCGTGCTGTTTTAGGTGCGCTTGTTTTATTTCTTTCTGCCTGCAGAATTAGTAGTCGAAAAATAGTTCAGTCTGGTACTCAACCCCGTCTGGCTCCTATTCGAATTACTAAAGTCAGTCATCAGGCAGGGAGTCAGGAATTGCTGTTGCATAGCATGAGTCTGATAGGTACACCCTACCGTTATGGCGGCAGTAGCCGGGGTAGCGGATTTGATTGCAGTGGTATGGTGCAATATGTTTACCAGCAGGCATTGCAGGTAAATCTGCCTCGTACCGCACGTGATATAGCAGCTGTTTCCGCCCCGATCCGCACAAAAGATTTGCAGGTTGGGGATTTGGTGTTTTTCAACACTTCGGGACAGGCTTATTCACATATGGGGCTGTATATTGGCAACGGTGAATTTATTCATGCGCCTTCCAGCAGTGGTGTTATTCGCACGGCCAGACTGGACCAGCCCTATTTTAGCCAGCGTTTTACAGGTGCACGCACGCTGTTTGCCCGCTGAATAAAATTAATTATTCATTTTGAATTTAATAATCACGATATAACAGGACAACAACATGAGTGAGCAGGATTTAGTATTGGTACTTAACTGTGGCAGTTCTTCAGTAAAAGCCGCAGTAATGGATTTAGCCGAAAAAGAAGTTTTAATGAGCTGTCTGGCTGAAAAAGTAGGTAATACTGATGCTTTCATCACCTTTAAAATCAATGGTGAAAAACATAAACACGCTTTAACCGGCAATCATGATCACGTTGCAGCTGTAATGGCTTTGCTGGAACAGTTAAAAGATCTGGGCTTATATGACCGTGTCAAAGCTATCGGCCATCGTGTCGTACATGGCGGCGAACGATTTACCCAGTCTACAGTGATTACTCCTGAAGTAATGCGTGATATTGAAGCCTGTATTGTACTGGCTCCGTTGCATAATCCTGCTCATATTCTGGGCATTCAGGCAGCACAGCAGGCGTTTCCTGAGCTGCCGCAGGTAGCAGTATTTGATACAGCATTCCATCAGACTATGCCACCGCATGCTTATCATTATGCTATTCCGTCAACACTGTATACCCGTTACGGTGTACGCCGTTATGGTGCGCATGGTACCAGCTACCGTTATGTTGCTCAGGAAACCGCAGCATTTTTGCGCCGTGATATTAATGAAATGAGCATGGTGATTGCTCATCTGGGTAATGGCGCCTCTATTACCGCTGTTAAAAACGGTCGTTCACAGGATACCAGCATGGGGCTGACCCCGTTGGAAGGTCTGGTTATGGGTACCCGTTGCGGCGATATCGATCCGAGTATTTTCTCTTTCCTGGCCGCGAATGCCAAAATGAGCATTGATGAAATTACCGAAATGCTGAACAAAGAAAGCGGTATGCTGGGTTTATCCAATCTTTCCAACGATTGCCGTATGCTGGAAGAAGCTGCTGCCAACGGACACAAAGGTGCCGAGCTGGCTCTGGATGTATTTGCCTACCGTCTGGCTAAATATGTAGGCGGTATGATGGTTGCCTGCGGCAGTCTGGATGCATTGGTATTTACCGGTGGTATTGGTGAAAACTCAACTACAATGCGCGAAAAAGTAGTTAATTATCTGAATGTATTTGGCATGATTCTGGATCATGATGCCAATATGGAAGCCTGCTTCGGTACACCGGGAGTAATTAGCACAAAAGACAGTAAAGCAGCAGTTTTGGTTATTCCGACTAATGAAGAGCTGATGATTGCTCAGGATACTGCCCGTTTAACAGGGATGCATGTGTAAAGAAATGAATTCGAAACAGTGAAATAACTGTGAGATATTCTTAAGACTTTTAAAACAGGCTTTGTATGATTACAAAGCCTGTTTTTGTATAACATTTTATTTATTTAAATAAATACTTTAATATTTCATAAAAAATATAAAATCAGATATCAACTAATAATGAAAAAGGAATCCGTAAGATGGATTCCTTGAGAAGCAGATATTATAAATAAATAACTATTTATAAATTATTTTCCCCAATATGAAGAAATAATTGCCTGCTGATTAAATTGCATTTTTTGATTATCTGTCGTGGCAATATCATGAGTACTCGCAGTAAAACTCGACATGGCATTTACTAACTGTTCAACTTGTGAAGCATAAATTTCCTTACCATCAGCAGTGGTTATACTATACTGACGGTTATATTCAGAAACAAACCAGCTTTTTACAGTAACCTGATCAGAAGTACCGATATGACTGATAATTAAATCATTTCCGTTTTGACTAAACCATAATTCTCTGCTGCTATAGTCTTTGAAGGCAAGAATATCGCCTTGTTGTCGGTTTATTGCTATATCTTCAACAACATCTCTGCCATGATTAGCGTTGAAAACATATAAATCTTTTTCAAAGTTACCGCCGAAAAGATAATCATCGCCGGCACCGCCATTCAGTATATCGTAACCTTCTTCTCCAAAAAGTGAATCATTACCTTCTTCACCATAAAGGGTATCGTTACCCTGTCCTCCATAAATGTAATCATTGCCCTTACCGCCATAAAGAATATCATTCCCTTTTTTACCATTGATAATATCATTACTGTCCCAGCCGGTAAGTACATCATCATTATCAGTACCCTCCAGTACAAATGTCATTTTTGCAATATCAATTGCAGTTATTGTTTTATCTTCAAAGATAAAATTAAATGCACGTGTATTTGCATAACCGGAGATGAAGAAATCAGTAAGAGTAACTGAATCATTATTGCCATAAGCCTGTATGACTAAATTGTTTCCTGAACGGCTGAATCTGGCATCAGCAGCAAAAGCTTTTTCAAATTTAACATCATTATAGTTATTGCAATCGGAAGATAAGCTTTTATCATTGATAATGTCATTACCGTGACCTGTCTGAAAGATATAGAGGTCTTTTCCTTCACCGCCAGCCATAACATCATTACCAGTACCACCAATCATAACATCGTAGCCTTCTCCTCCCAGCAGGATATCGTTACCATTGCCGCCAATAAAAATATTATCTCCCTGGGTGTCTTCCAGATAATCGTCACCGTCGCCACCATTAAGAATATCGTTACCATTGCCGCCGTATAGCTTGTCATTGCCGGCTTCGCCGTTGAGTATATCGTCGCCGTTACCGCCATACAGAATATCATCACCCAGCCCGCCATTAATAATATCGTTACTATCCCAGCCATGTAGTACATCATTACCATCAGTACCATTCAGAACCAATGTCATCTGGGCAATTGCTTCCGCCGGAAGAGTGATATCCGCAAAGATAAAGTTAAAAGCGCGTGTGTCTGTACTATCTGGTTTAAAGAAGTCTGTAAGAGTAACCGAATCCTGATTACCATAAGCTCTGATAATTAAATTATTTCCTGAACGGCTGAAAATGGCATCTTTGAAGAACGCATTTTCAAATACAACATCATTGTACTTTTCATGATTTCTGTCTTCATAACCTTTATCATTAATAATGTCCTGACCGTGTCCTGACTGAAAAATATAACGATCTTTTTCCCAATCACCGCCATTTAGAATATCATTACCTGTACCACCGTCAAGAATGTCATATCCGGTATTGCCAATCAGCGTATCGTTACCATTACCGCCGATAAGAATGTCATTTCCATCTCCGCCATCGATATAATCGTCACCGTTTCCGCCATCTAAATAGTCATTACCATTATCACCGCTAAGAAAGTCATTTCCATCGCCGCCGTTAAGAATATCATTTCCATATCCGCCGTACAGCCTGTCATTACCCAGTCCGCCATTAATGATATCGTTGCTGTCCCATCCCTGCAGTTCATCATCACCGTCAGTACCATTTATGATAAATGTCATTTTTGCAATATCGACTGCAGTTAATGTTTTATCTTCAAAGATAAAATTAAATGAACGTGTATATGAGTTATGAGTGATAAAGAAATCGCTAAGAGTAACGGAATCATTATTGCCATAAGTCTGTATGACTAAATCGTTTCCAGAACGGCTGAATCTGGCATCTGCAGCAAAGGCTTTTTCAAACTTAACATCATTATAACTATTACTATCAGAGGACGAGCTTTTATCGTAGATAATGTCATTACCGTGGCCTGTCTGAAAGATATAAAGGTCTTTACCTTCACCACCAGCCAGAACATCATTACCAGTCCCGCCAATCAGGACATCATAGCCATCATCACTACCAAGCAGAATATCGTTACCGTTGCCGCCTATAAGTACATTATCACCATGTTCGCCAACGATATAGTCGTCGCCATCGCCGCCATTAAGAATATCGTTACCATTGCCGCCATATAGTTTGTCGTTACCGGTACCACCGTTAAGAGTATCGTCGCCGTTTCCGCCATACAGAATATCATTACCAGCTCCGCCATTAATAATATCGTTACTATCCCACCCATGCAGGACATCATCGCCATTAGTGCCATCCAGTGTGAATGTCATCGCTGCGATATCATTGCGATATAAAACTTTATCGGCAAAGATAAAATTGAAAGCACGGCTATCAGCATTATCAGTATTAAAATAATCCGGAAGGATAACAGCATCTGTTGCACCATATGCTTTGATTACCAGATCATTACCGGAACGAGTGAAAATAGCATTAGCTGCTTTAGCCTGCTGAAAAATAAGATCATTGTACTGAGATACATCATATTCATTACCTTTATCTTGTATGATGCTCTGTCCATGACCCGGCTGGAAAACATAGCGATCTTTTGTCCAGTCGCTCCCGGTTTGTATTTTTTTAACAGTTTTAATCATTTCTAGATCCTTATAGGTTTTCAAAAATAAATATTAAAATTATTTGTATGTAAATATTTTATAATTCAAATAATATGTTTTTTTAAATATAAATATTAATAATTTACTAATTTGTTGCGGTAGATAATAAACTATATTATTTATATATTAAAATTTATTAATTTATAATTATATATTTTGATTTATATTTTGTCTGTATCTGTTTAAAACTGTTGTATTTTTATTTACTTTGATATTGTTTCAGGTTCATATTTAATTGAGTATTGATAACCATAAAAAGATAGGTTGATTTATATATTTATGAATTTTGTTTTTAAATTTTCTACTGTTACTATATCTAAATATAAGGAAATTTACTTTAAAACATTTAGGTAAAATATTTTTAATACATTAAAAATATTTAAATATAAAATCAATATAATGTCAGAACGTATAAATATAATTCAATTGTCTAAATAATACCGATTAAATATTAAGTTCTAAAAAATATTTATTTGAGATTTTTTACATGAAAATAATTTAAAATTAAATTTTATATATATAAAATGATATTATTAAAAATAGTGAATTAGTAATCAGTATTAAATTTAAATTTGATAATACTGAGATTTTTATAATCCATTATTTATAGTCTTTTAATTAAAAGATTAGATTTAGATAAAGCAAATATTAGTATTTATATAAATACTTATAAGAATATGAGTGTTAAGCTGATCGAAACGAATATCAATTTTGTGGATAATGCTAATGTAATATTTTATAACTTGAGTACTTCTTCACCGAAATTCCGTACCTTTTGCCAGTCGGTATATTCAATATGGGCATCCAGACGGGTTTCACCTTTATTCAGTTTCATAACCAGACGCATCATGTAGCGGTCGAGCAGGTTGTATTTGGCATAGTGCAGCTCTCCGGCAAAAATTCCAATTAACTGAGGGCGCCATGGGCTTTTGGTAAAAAATTTACGTGTGTAGGTATGTGTTTGCGGTGTACTGCGATGAGGTTTGTTAGCCAGTATGCTAACGCTGAAAAAGGCACTTGGGGTGTTGCTGAGAATTTGCTGATGGCGTTCTATCCAGCGTGCCAGTTGAGAGGCGTAGTGTCCGTACCGGATAGAGGCACCAATGATGATCTTATCGTATTCCCCCTGCTGAATAAGCGGATCATCTGCAAGATTAATCATATCAACTGTGATACCGGCAGCAGTCCATTGCGCTTCAAGTGTTTGGGCAATTTTAAGGGTATAGCCAAAACGGCTGCTGTATACAAGCAGATATTTCATGGTGTACAGATTCAGATAAATAAGGCTTATCATATCACGTCTGCCGGTTTTTACTCAGGGTAATTATTTAAAGCTGATTTTGTTTATTCAGGTACAAGATATTGGCTTTTTTACTGCGCGGAGACTGGTACAATGGCGGCTGTTTTTGGAGATATATATGAAAGCCAGTCAGTTTTATATTTCAACATTAAAAGAGGCTCCGGCCGAAGCGGAGTTAGCCAGCCATAAGCTTATGCTGCGTACCGGGATGATCCGGCGTCTGGCCAGCGGATTGTATACTTGGATGCCGATGGGGTTGCGGGTACTACGCAAGGTTGAACATATTGTGCGGGAAGAGATGAATCGTGCCGGTTCGATTGAATTGCTGATGCCGGTAGTTCAGCCGGCTGAATTGTGGCAGGAAAGCGGCCGCTGGGCATTTTATGGTAAGGAATTATTGCGTATTACTGATCGTCACGAACGTGAGTTCTGTATGGGGCCAACTTGTGAGGAAGTAATTACGGATATTGTGCGCAGTGAAATTCGCAGCTACAAGCAGTTGCCACTGAATTTTTATCATATTCAGACTAAATTCAGGGATGAGGTACGGCCACGGTTCGGGGTAATGCGTGCCCGTGAGTTTGTTATGAAAGATGCTTATTCATTCCATACTTCATTTGAATCATTGCAACAGACTTATCGGGATATGTTTAATGCCTATTGCCGCGTTTTTGACCGGCTGGGACTGGATTATCGTCCTGTGGCAGCAGATACCGGCAGTATTGGCGGAACGGGTTCGCATGAGTTTCAGGTTCTGGCGGAAAGTGGTGAGGATGTTATTGCCTATAGTGATATATCTGACTATGCAGCTAATGTTGAGCTGGCTGCTACTTTGCCATTATCAGGAGAGCGCCGGAGTGCAGGGCAGGCTTTAAGCAAAGTTCACACGCCGAATGTACGCAGTATTGAAGATTTAGTGGCATTTTTAAATATTCCGGTTGAGCAGACTCTGAAATCGCTGGTTGTTGAGGGTGAAGAAGAGGGAACGGTAGTATTGCTGCTGGTTCGCGGAGATCATCATCTGAATGAAATCAAGGCTGAGAAGCTGGCAGGAGTAAAAGTACCGTTAACTATGGCTTCTGTGGCAGCTATTGAAGCAGCTTTCAATGGCGCACATGGTGGTTCGCTTGGTCCTGTGGGCTTTAAGGGTAAGGTATACGCCGATTTTGCTACTGCAAAATCTGCAGACTGGGTAATTGGTGCTAATGAAGACGATCATCATTACACAGGCTTTAATTTTGGCCGTGATGCAGCAGAACCGGAATTTGCTGATTTACGCGAAGTAATCGCCGGTGATCCTAGTCCGTGCGGAACCGGAAGTCTGAAGCTGGCCCGCGGAATTGAGGTTGGCCATGTGTTCCAGTTACGGACTAAGTATTCTGAAGCTATGCAGGCTACTGTTCTGGATCAGAACGGTAAAAATGTTGTGCTGGAAATGGGGTGTTATGGTATCGGGATTACGCGTGTGATTGCTGCGGCAATTGAACAGAATAATGATGAACGCGGTATTATCTGGACAGAAGCTATGGCACCGTTTACGGTGGTGATTGTGCCGATGAATTATAAAAAGTCAGCTGATGTAAAAGCTGCCGCAGATAATTTGTATGCGCAATTACAGCAGGCCGGAATAGATGTGCTGCTGGACGATCGTGATGAACGTTCCGGTGTATTACTGCATGATTCTGAGCTGATTGGTATTCCGCACCGGATTGTGATTGGTGACCGTGGTCTGAAAGCGGGTAAAGTAGAGTATCAGGCGCGCAGGGATACTGAAGCTACTGAGCTGGCCGTTGATGCAGTAGTGCCGCATATTTGTGCTTTATTCAGCCGTAATTAATATTTTACATGTGTACAGACCGGATGTTGTGCGTCTGGTTTTGGCTGATTATTTTTAAAAATAATAATCTGATTTGATAATGTAATTATGGTTGCAGTTTGAAGATTAACGAATAAAAAACCAGATTTTGCAATCTGGTTTTTTATATTATTTAAGTAATTCGCCCGGAATCTTGCATACCGGAATCGGGTTGATTTTATGTTGCATGGCACGATGATAACGTTCATAAATAGCAAATACTTCGCGCTCGCGGCCGGTAAAATCGTCTATTTTATGGGTATCGTAAACACTCATTGCCCATTCGAGCTCAGGATAGGTTGCACCAATCTGCTCTTCATCGGTTTTATCGGCATCCCATAATCCATCCGTAGGCGGAGCATCAATAATATTCTGATCTATGTTCAGTTCTTCAGCCAGTGTATATACCTGGCTTTTAAGCAGATCGGCAATCGGGCTGAGATCTACGCCGCCATCGCCGTATTTGGTAAAGAACCCGACGCCGAAATCTTCTACTTTATTACCGGTTCCGACCACAAGCAGGCCGCGTTCCTGAGCGTAGTAATATAGTGCAATCATGCGCAGGCGGCTGCGTGCATTGGCCAGTGCCAGCTGGGTTTGTTCATCTTTATTGTCGCCAATGTCTACCGCCATGGTAAATGAGTCAAAGGTGCGGGTAAGGTCTACCCAGTGTTCTTCTATGTTGTTATAACGGCTTTTCAGCTGACGAATATGCTCCTGTGCCCGTGCTATCTGATTAACTTTCTGATGAATAGGCAGTTCCAGTACTAATGTGGGCAAGCCTGTTCTGGCAGCAAGAGTAGAGACTACGGCAGAATCGATACCGCCGGAAACGCCTACAACAAAACCTTTGCATTTTGCCTGAGTGGCATAATCACGTAACCAGTTAACAATATATTCAATGATGGCTGCTGTTTGCATGGTGTATTCTTTCGCTGATTATTGAGCAGGATTAATATACTTCTTTAAGCTTTGCCTTGCAAAGGGTCTGTTGCGACTGTTGCTGCCGGCTTATGTATTTAATCTGATTGGGCAGTAAGTGGTATATTAGGTTAGAATAGGTATAGTTTGTTAATGTCTTGTGACGGAAAAAATAGTTATATGCAGGATATGGTGCCAGCTGAAATCCGCTTAAGTCAGAACCGGCAGAGATTACGGCTGGTCTACGGAGCAAAAACATATGAGCTTGAGGCTGAGTTTCTGCGGGTATTTTCACCCAGTGCTGAAGTGCGCGGTCACGCAGCGGGGCAGGAAGTATTACAGACAGGTAAGCGTGATGTAACGATTACTGCTTTGTCTCAGGTTGGTAATTATGCTTTGCGTATTGCATTTTCAGACGGACATGATACAGGGTTGTACGACTGGGATTATTTGTATGATCTGGCTGTTCGTCAGGCAGAACTCTGGGCTGGTTATGAAAAGCAGTTACTTCTTGCCGGCGCCAGCCGTGACCCCGACTGATTTGCGGTTATTCGGATGCAGGCAGCCGGATAAGTTTATTTGGGCAATATTTAATTCTGAAAGTGTGGTATGAGCGATCACAAAACTCATTTTGGTTATCAAACTGTTGATGAAGATGAAAAAGCGGGTCGTGTTGCCGGTGTATTCCATTCGGTGGCCAAAAACTATGATGTGATGAATGATGTGATGTCCGGCGGTTTACACCGGATCTGGAAGCACTTTACCATTACCACAGCTCCGGTACGTAAAGGCGATAAGGTACTGGATATTGCCGGTGGTTCAGGTGATTTGTCGCGCGGCTGGGCCAGACGGGTAGGACGCAGCGGTGAAGTCTGGCTTACTGATATTAATTCTTCTATGCTGACAGTGGGCCGGGATCGTTTACTTAATGAAGGGCTGGCATTGCCGGTGGCGCTGTGTGATGCAGAAAAACTGCCTTTTCCGGATAATTATTTTAATCTGGTGTCGGTATCGTTTGGTTTGCGTAATATGACGCATAAAGAAGTGGCACTGGCTGAAATGTATCGCGTTTTACAACCCGGCGGTACTTTGCTGGTACTGGAATTTTCGCATGTATTCAAGCCGCTCAAGCCGGTTTATGATTTATATTCATTTAAGATGCTGCCGCTGATGGGTAAGCTGATTGCTAAAGATGCAGACAGCTATCAGTATCTGGCAGAATCAATCCGTATGCATCCTGATCAGGAAACGTTAAGAAAAATGATGCTGGATGTAGGATTTGATAGTGTGAATTATCATAATTTAACCGCTGGCGTGGTGGCTTTGCATAAAGGGGTTAAGTTTTAGTTTGTCAGTTGACACTGTGTTCAGGCTGCCATATGGTGGCCTGATTTGTTTTATATGTGACTGGGTAATGTTATGAGTGAAATTGAACAATTACAGCCGCAGCCGGTATGGCAGTGGTTTGCGCGTTTGTGTGCGGTACCGCGTCCGACATTTCATGAACAGGCTGTGCGGGAAATGCTGGTTAAGGCAGCACAAGAATATAGTCTGAAAACAGATATTGATGCTAAGGGAAATTTGCGTATTTGCAAACCTGCCACTGCGGGTATGGAAAATTGTGTGCCGGTAGCCATTCAGGCGCATATGGATATGGTAGCACAAAAAGGCGCTGATTCGCAGCATGATTTTCAGCGTGATCCGGTGCAGACCCAGATTAAAGATGGCTGGGTTTGGGCTAATGACACAACCCTCGGTGCTGATAATGGTATTGGTCTGGCTATGGGGCTGGCAGTAATATTCAGTGAAGGTATTGCGCATCCTGAATTAACGCTGATTGTTACGGTTGAAGAAGAAATCGGTATGGGCGGAGCAGAAGCGCTAAGTGCGGATTGGTTGCAGATGCCCTATCTGATTAATCTGGATACCGAAGAAGCGGGTGAGATTTTTATCGGCTGTGCCGGTGGTCGTGATGCCAGTATGACCTTACCTCTGAACTGGCAAGCCGGTAAGCTGTCTGCATGTACTGTTCGGGTGTCCGGTTTGCGTGGTGGTCATTCAGGCGTGGATATTGATAAAAATCATGCCAATGCTAATGTATTGCTTGCACGGGTGCTGTCTGGTTTGTATGCACAGATACCTTTTGCTCTGGGTTCATGGCAGGGTGGCGAGTTGCGCAATGTAATCACACGTGAGGCTCAGGCTGTGATTGGCCTGGATGCTGATACAGCACGTGCAGCTGTTGCACCAATTGCTGCTGTTATTGCTGCAGAATGGGCAGAAGAAACACAGTTAAATATTGAAGTCTTACCGGCAGAGGATCTGACTCAGGCCGCTACTCTGGAAAGTACTCAAAAAGCGCTTGATTTGCTGCTGGCTGTGCCCAATGGTGTAATGCGTATGAGTGAGCAGTTTAAGGGAATTGTGGAAACTTCTTCTAATATGGGGGAAGTGAAAACCGGAACCGATGGTTTACTGATACATTGTCTGATGCGTTCGCTTCTGGAAACCCCTAAAGATGAATTCAGTTTGCGTCTGGCTGCATTAGCGCGGATGGCCGGGGCAAATCTGGAGTTAATAGCAGATTATCCGGGCTGGGCACCGAATGCAGACTCTTCTTTACTGAAACTAACCAGCACTATTTTTGCCCGTCACTATGGTAAACAGCCACCGTTGCAGATTATTCATGCCGGACTGGAATGCGGGATTCTCAGTGGTAAAGCACCTCATCTGGATATGGTGTCATTCGGACCGACAATACGTGCAGCACATTCTCCTAAAGAACGGGTAGAAATTAAAGCTGTGGCTGAATGCTGGTCTGTTTTGCTGGATTTACTCAAATCTATACCGCCACGGCAGTAATCAGGTTGCCGGTTGGTACTGAAAAGGCATGGCTGTGACATGCCTTTTTGCTATTTTTTTGCTGCTATTCTTCGTAAACAGGGTATAGTAAGCCTTAGCCGGTTTGTACCGGCATAAATAATTTCGGTTCTGACTATTGTTAATCAGAATGAATTACTTTTACAATGGCCCATATATTTTTGTCCGGACAATCTGCCGGATCAGGAAGTGAGTTTTATGGATACTCAACAAAATAGCCGTCGTAATTTTCTGCGTGCCGGTGCTGCTTTTGCAGGTGCCGGTCTGTTGCAGGCTTGTCGCAGCAATCCGAAGCCTGACGTCAAAACAGCATCAACACCTAAAGTACCTGTGCAAACCAATAATAATCTTAATACTATGCGTATTTTTGCCTGTTCCGGATTTGGTGAAAGTGTCAGCCGAAGTGAGCTGGCAGCCCAGCGTCTGGCTATAGCCGGTTTTGCCGTGAGTAATCAGCAGGCGTTTATGCGTCGCTATCAGCGTTTTTCTGGCAGTGATGCTGAGCGTGCTGCAGATTTGCAGGATGTTGCTATCGGCCGGGTACCTGTACCGAAGGTACTGATGGGGCTGCGTGGCGGATACGGGGCGATGCGTATTTTGCCTCTGGTTAACTGGTCTTCTCTGGGTGCAAGAATGCGTGAGCAGGGTACATTACTGTATGGCTACAGTGATGTTACTGCTGTGCAACTGGCATTGCTGGCTCAGGGGAAAATGTGCAGTTTTGCCGGACCAATGCTGTATAGTGAGTTTGGTAAACCACAGATGAGTTTATTTACCACCCGTTCTTTTATTGAGAACAGCTGTAATCCGAAAATGTCAGTTACAGTTGCCGATATACAGAATTATCAGATACGGGCTGAGGGTATTTTGTGGGGAGGCAATCTGAGTGTGTTGTCTGCGCTCGCCGGCTCTCAATTTATGCCACAGGTGAATGGCGGTATTTTGTTTATTGAAGATGTGGGTGAACAGCCATACCGGATAGAACGCATGCTTCAGACATTGTATCTGAGCGGAGTACTTGCACGACAGCAGGCAATTATTCTGGGTAATTTCCGTATGGGCTCGATTCGTGATGTCTATGACAGTAGTTATACTTTGAATTCTGTGATTCAGACGATGGCAAGGCTGACAAAGGTTCCGGTACTAACCGGATTTCCTTTCGGGCATATTACCGATAAGGTTACCTTTCCCCTGGGCGCCAAAGCAAGTTTGTATTCTACCAATAATGGTGGTTATCAGATTGATTTCAGTGATTATCCGGTTTTGAATCCTTCTGTACTGGCTTTAAATACGCTGCTTCCGCAACCGCCTGCCGTTGAGGGACTACTTAACGGATCTACTGCGCCTGCTAATGATTCTTCATCTGAAACCGAAGATACGATGTAATTATTCTGGCAGTAATTTGTCAGCTTGAGTTTTCAGCTGATTTATTCTGGCTGCTCCAGCCATTTGATAATTGCCTGATTGTCAGCCGGAGCCTTGAGCTGACTGAGGGTATAGCGGTTCAGGGAATGATAAAAGGCTCGCTGCGCTTCGCTGAATAGTCGGGGAAGATAGCAAAACTCTGCCATTGAGCATGGGGGTTGCCGGCAGTTGATTAAATGAGGGGTCTCTGATGAGGCCAGCTCCAGTGCCTGAACAATATCACCCAGTTTGAGCTGATAGCTGGAGTCAGCCAGTTTTATACCGCCTTTTCTGCCCTTAAAGGAATCAATCCAGCCGCTCTGCGCCATGAAATATACAATTTTTACCAGATGATTTTTAGATACGCTGAGCTGTCTGGCCAGACTTTCTACGGTAGAAAGTCTGTTCTCAGGCAGGTATTGTAAAGCTAATAATACGCGTAAGCCTAAATCGGTAAAACGGTTTAATTGCATGGCAGACTGTCAGACTAATGGAAGGTTAATTTTGCCTGTTTTCAGCTGCCATGAAAAGATTTCGTTTAAATAATTTTAAAATGGTTATTATGCTGCCAGCTGGCTGAATCCGCCTGTACCGAATAATTCCATGAAAATCTGGTTTTGTGGTATTTGTAAATCACGCAGAGCCTGATATTGTGCATGCATAAATTCTATCGGGCCGCAAATATAATAGTCTGCATCAGCAGGCAGTAGTGAGCTGTCCAGTTCGGATAAATTCAGACGACCAATTTTATCAGCCGCTAATTCTTTACCCGGGTTTTCACAGGCCAGATAGCTGCGCAGGTTAGGCATGCTTTGCTGCAATTCGGTGATATGCTGGTGCATTGCCAGTACATTACTGTTGCGGCAGGCATGAATAAAACTGATTTGCTGATGCGGATTTTCTTCTGCGGCAAGGGTATTCAGAATAGCAATCATGGGTGTGATACCAACACCTGCGCTAATCAGAACAGTATTTTTATGCGGATGGTGGAGTATAAAAGTACCTGTCGGGTTGGTTACTTCCAGTTCATCACCGATTTGGTAATGCTCATGCAGAGTTGTAGACACATAACCTTCAGCATGTTGTTTGTCACCAATTTCTTTTTTGACGCTGATGCGGAAATAGTTCGGATGATTGCTGTCGGAAAGTGAGTACTGACGCGGTTGCCGGATGCCTAACTGAGGTACCATAACCCGAACGGAAATATACTGACCGGGCTTATACTCCGGCAGCGGACTGTTGTCTGCCGGTTGCAGATAAAAAGAGGTAATCTCGCTGCTTTCAATCTGCTTATCAACTATTTTAAATTTTTTCCAGCCATTCCAGCCGCCTTCAGTTTGATCTTGTTTCTTATATAGATTTGCTTCTGTGGTAATAAGAATGTCGGCCAGTTGCTGATAAGCGGCAGTCCATGCTTCTATCAGTTCGCTTTCCATGGGGACGTTCAATACCTCACTGATGGAGTGCAGCAGATTGGTACCAACAATTGGATACTGATCCGGCTGAATATCCAGACTGACATGCCGGTGAGCGATCTGACTAACTGCATCGCCGAGGTTCTGTAATTTGGTAATGTTTTGAGCATAAGCCAATACTGCACTGGCCAGTGCATGTGGTTGCGCATCATTGCGCTGGTTGCCAAGGTTAAATATTTCTTTCAGGTCGGAGTTATTGGTGAGCATCCTGTTGTAAAAGTAGCGGGTTAGTTCAACGCCGTGTTCCTTTAGGGTTGGAATAGTAGACTGAACCAGTTCGATTTGTCTGGTAGTAAGTTGCATGATTGTTCTCCCGAAAATTTTGTATAATTTAATATGTATATAAAATACATATTTTATATTAGGCTGCTTAATAGCGGCTGTCAATAAATACTGAATCAATTAAATGAATGATTTTTCTATTTCAATCTGTTCGGTATTGCTATTAAGGGATGAAATGCGGAAAGTGGCGCATAGATTGGCGAATATGAGTTAAACTGTCTGCTATTTTGGTTGTGGTATTTCTGGTCATTCCGGCTGTTATCCAGAATAGGGTGACTGGCTGTTGTGACTGATGAAATGAGCAGGATATCTGAGGAATGCTAAATTTATGATGATCCATCCGAATTTTGATCCAGTACTGATACATCTGGGTCCTCTGGCCATTCGCTGGTACGCATTAAGTTATATTGTTGGTTTTTGTTTGTTTATCTGGCTGGGACGCAGACGGATTAAAAGCGGGCAGACCATATTTACCAATGAATTGCTGGAAGATTTATTTACCTGGGGTGTATTCGGCGTGATACTGGGCGGGCGTCTGGGCTATGTGTTGTTTTATCAGTCTGCGTACTATTTCAGTCATCCGCTGGATATTCTGAAAATCTGGCAGGGTGGTATGTCGTTTCATGGCGGCTTTATCGGAGTGCTGGTCGCCATGTTGCTGTTTGCCCGCAAACACAAGATTAAATTCTGGGCAGTAGCCGATTTTGTGGCGCCGCTGATACCGCTCGGACTGGCATGCGGCCGTATCGGTAATTTCATTAACGGCGAGCTGTGGGGACGTGTTACCAGTGCTGATGCTTTCTGGGCGATGGGTTTTCCGCACGCGCATGATGATGATGTGGCGCTGGTGAAGCAGGATCCGCAACAATGGCTGCCGGTATGGGATAAATTTCAGATGCTGCCGCGCCATCCTTCACAGCTGTATGAATTTATGCTTGAAGGAATTGTGCTGTTTGTGATTATGTGGCTGTTTACCAAAAAACCTCGTCCGCTGGGGCAGGCATCTATGCTGTTTTTACTTGGCTACGGTGTATTCAGGTTTATTGTTGAGTTTGCGCGTGAACCTGATGACTATCTGGGTTTGCTGGCGATGCATATGTCTATGGGGCAATGGCTCAGTCTGCCGATGATTGTGATTGGCGCAGTCGGATTCGCTTATACTTGTAAAAAAGCAGCTTAAACTGAATTTATAAAGCTGTTAAAGCCGCAATAAAATATATTTATTGCGGCTTTAATCATTGGCAGACATGTTTTACGGTGTTTTTGTACTAATATATTTTACGAAAAAGAAGAAATGAAAAACTTTTACGAAGATAATATGATATTTGCCCAGCGCATAAATGAAATAGTTGAGCTATTAGGCAATCCCAATGTTGTGGCTAAAAAGGCTGGAGTAACTGCATCATCAGTATTTAGATGGCTACGGGGAGAATCTGATCCATCTAGAACAAATTTAATACGACTTGCTGATGCAGCCAATGTAAATATTGCTTGGCTAGCAACGGGAGAGGGTAAAAAATTTAAAAATACACAGGAATCAAATACAAGCAATATTCAAGTAACAAAATCAACTGTCGATGTTTCAGGAAAACGTGTAGATATTGATGATTTTGTTTTTATTCCAGAATATGATATTAAAACCGCATTAAGTTATAAATTTATATCAAATGATGATGAGCCTGTCCCGACAATGGCTTTTCGCCGAAGTTGGGTAATCAATTTTTTGCATGCAAATCCACGTGATTTATCAGTAATAACCGTCCAGGGTGATTCAATGGCTGATTTACTCTATGATGGTGATAAATTACTAATTAATCATTCAAGGAATCAACCGGCAACTGGTTTATATGTTTTAAGAATTGGTGATGAGTTAATTGTTAAACGTACTCAGCTGCTCCCTGATGATAAATTATCAGTTAAATCTGAGAATAAAGCCTATGACCCGTTTACAATTAATTTAAAAAACTTGGAAAATAAAATTGAAATTGTGGGACGCGTTGAATGGTTTTGTAGAAAAATTTAACTATACGTTTAAATATGTTTAAATATGTTATAAATTATATTTAAAATATTTTAAAGAATGTACAATTTTTACCTATTTTGAGATAAAAGAAAAACTTAAATTTAAGCGCAGAAAAAACGGCTAAACTGCCTGTATTTCAGATATTTCAGCCGTTTTTTTATTTGCAGTGTACAGCTTTAAAAGATATCCCCTTACACACAGAAGGGTAATTAATCTTTACAGGCTGTCTTTGTGTGCCAGAATCCGCCGGCTGCCGCCCAGCTCGGCAGGTGAAACAATACCTGCGGCTTCAAGTGCTTCCATCAGATTTGCTGCACGGTTGTAACCAATGCGCAGATGGCGTTGTAAAGATGAAATAGATGTTTTACGGGTTTCCAGTACAAAGGCTACCGCCTGATCGAATAATTCGTCACTGTTGGCGTTCGGATTAACCTGATTAACATTAGTCTGAGCAGCCTCTCCCGATAATAAGCCTTCTACGTATTGGGCAGGAGCCTGCTGTTTAATGAAGTTAACGATGGCATGAACTTCATCATCGGAGACAAATGCACCATGCAGACGGGTGGGTTCAGCCTGACCGGGCGGTAAAAACAACATATCACCTTTACCCAGCAGGTTTTCAGCACCCATCTGATCCAGAATGGTACGGCTGTCAATTTTGCTGGATACCTGAAATGAAAGCCGGGTGGGAATATTGGCTTTAATCAGTCCGGTAATCACATCAACGCTCGGGCGCTGTGTTGCCAGTATCAGGTGGATACCGGCAGCACGGGCTTTTTGTGCCAGCCGGGCAATCTGCTGTTCTACTTTTTTGCCTTCTACCATCATCAGGTCAGCCAGCTCATCAATAACAACCACGATATAAGGCAGTTTATCCAATGGTTCCGGATCGTCCGGATTGGTACTGAATGGGTTAACCAGTGGCGTTGATGCTACTTTGGCAGCTGCTACTTTGTCATTAAAGCCGGTAATGTTGCGTACTCCGACATGCGCTAACAGCCGGTAACGTTTTTCCATTTCGGTAACACACCAGTTGAGTGCCTGAGCTGCTTCTTTCATATCGGTAACTACCGGAGCAAGCAGATGCGGAATGCCGTCGTATACGCTTAATTCCAGCATTTTCGGGTCTACCATGATAAAGCGTACTTCGTCCGGCTGTGCTTTGTATAAAATCGACAGAATCATGCAGTTAACACCGACAGATTTACCAGAGCCGGTAGTACCGGCAACCAGTAAATGCGGCATTTTCGCCAGACTGGCAATCACGGGTGCACCGGCAATATCTTTCCCCATAGCCATGGTTAATTTATCAGCGGCTTCATGAAAGATTTTTGCACCCAGTATTTCTGACAGCAGAACGTTTTGGCGTTCTTCATTAGGCAGTTCAATGCCCATTGTGGTTTTACCGGCGATGGTTTCTACAACACGTACGCTTTGTACTGAAAGGGAGCGGGCCAGATCTTTATTAAGATTGACTATCTGGCTGCCTTTTACTCCCTGCGCCGGTTCGATTTCATAGCGGGTAATAACCGGGCCGGTAGTGGCACTGGTCACTTCTACTTCAACGCCGAATTCTTTTAATCGGGATTCGATGTGTGCAGCCGTTTGCTGCAAAAGCTCGCTGTTAACCACAGCAGGCTGACCGGAAGGTTTGCTGAGTAATTCTGTATCCGGTAAATGAATCAGACCATTATCACTTTTTACTATAGGTTCAGATACCGGTGCCGGTTCTGTTAAATCCTGTGCAACGGGTACTTCTGTACGTACAGCCACGGTTTTACGGTTGCTGGTAGTAAGCTCGGGCGGTTCGATATTTTTTGCTGTAATATTTTTGGCCTGTCTGACTACACGCCGGACGGTTTTGTTGTTAGGAAATTCGGTAATTAACCGCTGCGGCCGGCGCAGTAATTTGCACCAGAACCATTCAAACTGTGCACCAAGTTTTTCGATTACGGTTAACCACGATACCTGCAATAACATTGACAGCCCGATCAGCATCATAAATATACTGATAATCAGACCGCCGGTCATACCGAAGAACTGATGTAATAGTTTTCCGAAACTCTGCCCGGTTAAACCTCCTGCACCAATAGGCAGAGCATTTTCAAGCATACTGGTAAATACCAGATTTTCCAGGGCAGGGCTGAAAACCAGAAGTACAGCTAAACCACTCAGAGCCAGCCAGCTGCTGTAGGGTTTACTGTCAACGCTGGTGTTAAGAGAACGTGCATTGAGCGGACGAAAGCTTTTATACAGAGCGATAATGGCAGCAATAATTAACCACCAGACAGATAAACCGAAAATGTAGTAGCCAATATCAGACAGCCATGCTCCGGTAAGACCAGCCAGATTATGAGTTTTATTAATTTGTGCAATACCGCGTGACCATGCCGGATCAGCCATATCAAAGCTGGCTAATGACAGTATGACAAACAGGGTAATCATCAGTGCCAGCAGCCAGAAAATATCATTAATGAGATTCATTAACCATGGCTGTCTGGGTTTGCTGATTTCCTGTGGTTTGAGTTTTTTCGGTAACTGCTTGCTCGGAGCAGTTTTTTTTCGTGTTGTGGCCATAAATGTTGCAGCTTAATTTGGTATTTTTATCAGAAATTAACTGGTTATTATACGTTCTGTCAGGCTCTGTATCTGATATTAGTAACAGGATTTAACGGTTTTTTGCGGAGTATCAAACCCAGTAACCGCAGCCGGGTATACGTGCACCATGAGCACCCGTAGCATGATGAGTGGCTACAGGCTGACGCTGATACCAGCATGCAGCCAGCCAGGCAAAGGCAGAAGCCTCAACCAGTTGTGCCGGAAGTTGTAAAGTATCGGTGCTGTATAGAGATATCCGGTGTAAATCAAGCTGCTGTGCCAGTGTTTGCATCAGAAGCAGATTTTGCGCCCCGCCGCCACATGCATATACGCTGCCGGCATCAGGTGCGGCATTTATAATGGCGTTTACTGCACTGTGTGCGGTTAGTTCAAGCAGAGTGCGTAATACATCTGCGGGATTTTCCTGTCCGTTAAGATACTGGCTGAGCCAATCGAAACTGAATAAATCACGGCCGGTGCTTTTGGGGTAAGGCTGGCTGAAATAGGCATGGCTGAGCATGGCTTGCAGCAATGGCTCAATTGTCCGGCCTTGTGCGGCCAGTGTGCCGTTAAAATCAAATTCCTGCTGCCAGTTTTGCTGTACCCATGCATCCATCAGCATATTGGCCGGACCGGTATCAAAGCCAAATGCCTGCTGGTGTGGTTGCAAAACACTGATATTGGCAATGCCGCCCAGATTCAGAACCACACGGCATTGCTTTTCATCAGCAAAAACTGCCTGATGGAAGGCCGGTACCAATGGCGCACCCTGACCACCGGCAGCCAGATCGCGGCTGCGAAAATCACCTACTGTTGTGATACCGGTAAGTTCGGCCAGTAGTGCCCAGTCCATTAGCTGAATACTGTAATGCTGTTCCGGTACATGACGTATGGTCTGACCGTGACAGCCCAGTGCTGTCACGGCTCGTGCTTCAGTTTGTGCTGTAGTGAGCACTGTACTGACAGCCTGCGCATTCAGGTGTGCCAGCTGCTGTGCCAGTACGGCTGCCTGTGCCAGTTCGTTCTGCTGTGGTATTTGTAATGATAATAGCTGCTGCCTGAGTGTTTCCGGGTAGGCGACGAATGCATGTGCACAGACACCCAGCCATTGAGTACCGGAAAGTTTGGCCAGTACGGCATCAATACCATCCATGCTGGTGCCTGACATCAGGCCGATATAGTATTGAAAAGAAGGTGTGCTGTTCATCAGGCGAAAGTAGCCATTACCGGTGCATGATCACTGGGGCGTTCCCAGCCGCGGGCTTTGCTGTCTATCTGTACTTCACGCAAAGCCGGCAATAACGCATTGCTGATCAGTATATGATCTATGCGTAAACCAAGTTTGCGTTTAAACATATTCATACGATAATCCCACCATGTATAGTTTGTGCTGTCCGGGTAAAGATAATACAGACTGTCTGTTAATCCCAGATTCAGCAACTGTTGAAACCAGCTGCGTTCCTGTGCTGAACACAATACTTTGTCCTGCCATTTTACCGGGTCATAAACATCTGTATCGTGTGGTGCGATGTTAAAATCGCCCAGCAATATGGTTTTGGGATATTGTGTCAGCTCAGTGTTGATATAGTTATTCAGTGCCGCAAACCAACGCTCTTTATAGGCAAATTTTTCGCTGCCTACAGCCTCACCATTGACGCAATAAGCACAGATAATTCTGACATCATTAACCGTTGCCGCAATAATACGTTTTTGCGGTTCATTCAATTCGTGGATATCAACTGTTACGTCCTCAAGAGGCTGTCTGCTGAGTATGGCAACGCCATTATAGGTTTTTTGCCCGTTCCATGCTGCATGATAGCCAATTTGGGTAAAATCAGTTTCCGGGAATTTATCCTGCTCAAGTTTCAGTTCCTGCAAAGCCAGTATATCCGGCTGGTTTTCTTCGAGCCAGCGCAGCGTATGCGGCAGACGCACATTGAGGGAGTTCACATTCCAGGTGGCAATTTTCATGATGGATTCTGTTTCAGCAAAACGGGTATTGTATGCGTAAAGTTTGGTGAGTTCCAGAGCAGATACCGCTATCAGTTAATCCAGCTGGGCAATGGTAACATTCAGATTACGAAAGCCGGATAACTGCTTATCCCAGTGATGCTGTTTCTTTTTGAAGTCAGCCAGTTCACGTGCATTCAGTGTGCGGGTCGGCAGGGCAACGCTGGTCGGATTTACCGGCTGTCCGTTAATCCGGACTTCGTAATGCAGGTGCGGGCCGGTAGAAACGCCGGTACTGCCTACGTATCCGATAATATCACCAGCCTGTACATGCTGACCAACACTTAGATTGGCAAAAGCACTCATGTGTCCGTACAGGGTTTGCATGCTGTCGTTGTGCCGCAGCACAACTGCATTGCCATAGCCCCCTTTGATACCAAAGCTTTCAACAGTACCATCCGATGGGGCATGTATGGGTGTTCCGCTGGCAACAGCATAATCGATACCGCTGTGCATACGCAGAGTTTGCAGTATCGGATGAAAACGTGTACCAAAGGGGGAGGAAATCCGTGCACCATCGACTGGTACACTGGAAAATCCTTTGCGCAAAGGTTTACCGTTTACATCATAGTACTGGCCGTTACCATCATTACCGGTATCGTAATAATAGGCATGATAAATATTGCCATTGTGGCTGAATTCTGCTGCGCGTATATCACCTGTTGCCAGTTCCTGACCGCGATAATACAGGCTGTCGTAAATCAGGCGGATAGTATCGCCACTTTGCAGCGAGTTAATATCAATTTTGTCTTTGAAAATTTCACGCAGTGATTCTCTGATTTCTACCGGAATACCAGCTTGTGCCAGTGCTCCGCGTGCAGAGGTTTTAACGACAACGGCTTTAAATGTCGGCAGGGTTTCAGTATCCACTGCGCTGATATCGGCATTCCAGTTATTACCGGTTTTTTTCAGTGCTACCAGATTTTTTTCGCCATTATCATCATCATTAAAAAATTGAATATCGGTGAGGAGGCCATTGTTATCCGTACGGATACTGAAAACCTGATTGACTTGTAAATGCTGTACCTTATTTTTGATGATGTTAAGACTGGTAATGCGCTGAATTTCATCTGCACTGATACCAAAGCGGCTTAGTACCATGTTAATCGTATCGCCGGGCTGGACGATTTCGTCCCGCCAGAAATTCTGTACAGGCGCCTGGGTTTTAATGTTAACCGGTGCCAGTTTAAGTGTTATATGCTTTGGCTGATAACGATCTGAATTGTGTTTACGGCCGGATATGAGTACAACCAGTATAATCAGAAGCAATACGATTGCCACGGCAATACCACACCAGAGTTTTGGTTTGGCGGCTATTTTCTGTTTGAACTGCTTAAACAAGGCTGATGATTGAGTTAACAGGGACATGGTTGTGTATCGGGCAATCCATCCTAAAACAGGTAAATGTAAAACTATTTATCTGAAATTACCAGTGTCAGAATAATTTTTATGATTGATTTTGTGTTTGCTGTTGTAGTTGTCTTGCCCATCGGGACAGACTGATATTCAGTTGCTGTAAACATGGCTGTAGCAGGGTGTTTACGGAAGTAGCTACGGCTGAATTGTGATTAGGCTGATAAATAAATAGTTGATACAAATCTGACAGCATGATTTTATCCGGATCTTTTTGCAATATCCAGCCGTCAGTACAGTAAGCAATATAATGCTGCTTTTCGAGTTTAGAAAGTATCTGGTCTAAATGTTTATCACTGATTCCGAGCTTTTGCTGCAACAGACAGGATTTGACAGCCTGTCCTTGTTGCTGAGCTGTTACCAGTTGATACAACAGATCAAGTGCATTTTCAAATGGCTGATACTGACGCAGATGGCGAAATCTGTCCTGATGCCAGTAGGGCAAAGAAGAGGTAAGTACAGCACCGGCAAGTAACAGCAACCATAATAAATTCAGCCAGATTAAAAAAACCGGTATTGCTGCAAATGCACCATATACTTTCTGATAATTGCCGAAATAGGTAACAAAAATAGCAAAGTCGCGCCGCAATAAATCCAGCCCTACTGCTGTGATGAAAGCACCCAGCAGAGCATGCTGCCATTGAACAAAACAAAATGGTACCAGTTTATATAATAAAAACAATAAAATGGTGAATAGCGCCAGATTGGTGATAATTTTAAAAAGTGTGCTGTAAAACGGTATCTGATTGGCCATATTGGCCGGATTAGATAATAAATTAATAAAAGACAGGCTCATCCCCAGCACTACCGGTCCGAGGGTTAGCAGTGCCCAGTAAATCAGAATACGAATCCATAGTGGTCGCTGATCGCGTGCCTGCCAGATTTGATTAAATGCATGCTCAATTGTCTGTATCAGCATCAGTGAGGTAATAATCATAAAACTGATACCGACAGCAGTTAATCCGCTGGCTTTATCTCGGAAGTCATACAGATAGTCACCGACAGAATCGGCACCGGCTGCCGGTACAATAATATGGGTCAGAAACTGATTAAAGCGTGTGGCCATATCTGCAAACATGGGAAACGCGTTAATGACAATAACAGTAATGGTAAAAAACGGTACCAGTGCCAGCAGCGTAGTAAATGTCAGGCTGGCGGCAATAAGCGGCAGCTTGCAGCGCTGATAGTTATGCGCAACAAACAATAAAAACTGTGGCAGGCGCTGCTGTAAATATTTGCTTTTAAATAATTGTATATTCATGGCGACTCCTCACATGGCTGATTGTAACCAAAAAGAGCAGACGGCGCAGACTTTCCGTGCAGGCTGGTCAATTTATGACACTTACGGCACAATAATAGCTTTCAGACAATCTTCAAGGAGCAGTATATGGCCGATTTACCTATTCTGGTGGTGTATTACAGCCTGTCAGGCAGTACCCGTAATCTGGCACTGGCACTGGCTCGAGGTGCAGACAGTGTGGAAGGGTGTGAAGCTTTGTTACGCACTGTACCGAAAGTATCGGCTGTATGTGAAGCAACAGCAGCGGAGATTCCGGATGAAGGAGCGCCTTATGTTACTCTGGATGAAGTTCAGAACTGTGCAGCGCTTGCTCTGGGCAGTCCGACGAGGTTTGGAAATTGTGCTGCACCGGTTAAATATTTTCTCGACAGTACCAGCAGCCTGTGGCTGGCGGGAAGTCTGATTGGCAAACCAGCCTGTGTATTTACCAGTACCACCAGTTTGCATGGTGGTCAGGAAAGTACGCTTTTAAGTATGATGACTCCGCTTTTGCATCACGGCATGCTGTTGTGCGGTATTCCGTTCAGTGAACCACAGCTTAATGGTACCCATAGTGGCGGAACACCTTACGGTGCCAGCCATGTGGCTGGTCATAATAATAATACCCAATTGAGTGCTGAAGAAGAGGCACTGGCGTTTGCGCAGGGTAAGCGGCTGGCTGAACTGGCGCTGCGTCTGAAACGCTAAAATTAATATCAGGAATAATCATGAGTTACCACACCAATCTAAAGAGTGAAGCTACTTTACCGACTATTTACCGTCATCGCTCCATCCGTAAATTTACTGAAGAAGCTTTAACGGATGAGCAGCGTGAAGCGATCTGGGAGGCCGGTCGTGCTGCTTCTTCATCCAGTTTTATGCAGAGTACCCAGATTATTCGCGTCACAGATGCAGAAAAACGTGCGGCTTTATGTGAAGTTGCAGCCAATCAGAAATACGTACGTACTGCTGCAGAATTCTGGGTATTTTGTATTGATTACACAAAACACAGGCAGGCTTTTCCTGAAGCCCAGCTGGACTGGACTGAAGGATTAATTCTCGGTGCTGTGGATGCCGGTATCATGGCACAAAACTGTCTTCTGGCAGCTGAATCAATGGGCTTGGGCGGTGTGTATATTGGTTCTCTGCGTAATAATGTCGTCCGTGCGGCAGAAATACTGGCGTTGCCGCCATTAACTTTTCCGCTGTTCGGCATGTGTATCGGGCATCCGGCTCAGGATCCGATGTATCGTCCCCGTCTCCCTCTGGAAACACTGGTGAGTGAAAACCGCTATAAGGCACTTGATGCAGCCAAACTGGCTGCTTATGATGAACAGCTCACTGCTTATTATAAAGAGCGCAGTGGTCTGGATCTGAACTGGAGTAAGGCTGTGACTAACAATTTTTCTCAGCCTTTACGTCCGCAGATTCTGCCATTTTTGCATCAGCAGGGGCTGGCGAAACGTTAAACAGACTGAATAAAAAATAACCGGTTTTGCAGGATAATTACCCGCAGAACCGGTTTTTTATTTAAATGTAGAATTACCGCTGCTGACGCATGGATAAAATACTTTCACCCAGTGCCTGACCAAGTCGCTGATAACCTTTTGAGGTAAAGTGAACACCATCATTGCGGGCCAGTCCCTGATTAATCCATGGTTTCATACTGCATTCACCACCCATTACAGCCTGCCAGTCCCAGAAAAATACCTGCTGGCTTTGTGCCACTTCTTTTTGCATTTCCTGTAATTCAGTGAGTTTTTCCGGTCGTACGCCGCATGAGCCGGCTGTACTTTTCAGGCTTTCCGGTGCACCAAGAATCATAATGGCGCTGTTGGGTGAGGCCGCACGAATGCGGTTAATAGTTTCAATCAGATTTTGTCTAACGGTTTCAATCTCAACTCCGTTATAGGCTTCGTTGGTACCGTAGGCAAGAATAATCAGGTCAGGAGCAATAACATTCAACTCCTGCTGCCATGCCTGAGTATTCCAGCGTTGCCACTGAGTAAGCTGGGCTCCATTAATTCCCAGAGCAGAAAATACCACACCCTGACGGTTTTGATTACGTACCCACCAGCCGCCTATGGCTGTCTGAAAATTCATACCGGCGGTAACGGTAATCGGAAAACGTGCATTAAACTGACTGAAATGCCATTGATTGTCTTTGGGTTGTGCGCCAAGTTCAATCTGTTTACCATTACTGTCGGTAATCGTTAAATCTTCATCATTCGGTCCCTGACGGATAGTGACGGTAACCGTTTGTTCGGCTTCGGGCTCTCCACGTGTTTTGATGGTCATCACAGCCCCCACAGAAGGAACAGCTACCAAACCGCCAAGTGCATAATTCTGGCTGGTATCGGTACGGCTGGAGATAGCCTGCCAGCCCTGATTCTGATAGGTAAAACGCGCCAGACGTAAACCCGGAAACTGAGTCGGCATAGCCCAGCCGGGACCGCCATTGCCTAATTGCTGCTGTAAATACATACGGGCAGCATCAGTAAGGTAATCCGCTGCTGTATGTGAATCACCGATTTGTACTATATTGATGCTTTTTTTCTGTAATGCCTGGGCTATCTGAGCAGCATGATTATTCTGCGAAGATGCTGATACCTGTTTGCGGCCAGATTTTGCCGGAACCGGATCTGCTGAACAGGCCATGATCGACAGGCAGCAACTTAAAATGACAAAATGTTTTTTACTGTACATTTGTTGAATCGTTATCCATAGTTTGTGCTGGCAGGTTAAAGCGGTTAAAAATATTTTGGGCAATAATTTTTTGCCCGGTCACAGTAAAATGAATCCCGTCTGAACTGCGGGTTTTAATTTTTTTTCCATCGGTTTGCGTTACCGTATCATAAAATTGATCACCATTACTACCCAGCATTGCGCGGGTATCTACGACATATCCATGATTTTTGCTTACTTCATCGGCTGTAATCTGACGCAGATAAATCATTTGCTCATTCAATTTCTGTTTTCTCATACTTGGCGGAGTCAGCCACAAAACGGTGACCTGATGCTGTCGGGCACTATCCATAATCGTTTTGATGTGGTTGCGGTAAATACTTTCCCATTGAGGAGATGCGAAGCTGACAAATCTGCTGCCGTTATGCGGATCAGGAATATCCCATGGATCATTAGGACCAAGAAACATAACCAGTATTTTGATATGCGGATTATTATCCAGCGTATTTGCAATAGTTTGCGGCCAGTTAAAAAAGCTCGGATAGGTTAATCCGGTACTCTGTTTGCTCAGGTTAATGGTTTTAATACCATAAACATCACTGAGCCATTTTTGCACATGCGGTGCCACTCCCTGCATTAATGAATCACCGGCAAAAAACACTTCATCAGCAGCTATAAGCGTAAAGGCTGCTTTCATATCATTTTCTTTTGCTGCTTTTTTCTGGGCTAACCGATGCTGTTCCTGTGCAAGTTTTAGTTGTTGCTGCAATTTGGCTTTATAGCTGTCCGTATAGGCATAATTATCATTAAAAGCAGTGATGATGCTGAGGTTAGCAGACTTGATATACTGATTAAGCTGGCTGACACCGTTATTAAGTGTTTCGCCGGCATGGCTGCCTGTTTGCCACCATGTCTGCTGTTTCAGGTTCGTTAAAATACTATTGCTGTGGTAAGTTTGCTGATAATAGGCGATGACAGAATTTTGCATCAGCCAAAGTGAAATAGTTGCAGTGATGAGAAAGAATAGTAAAACAAAACGAAATTGTTGTTTATTACTTTTCTTTGGGCGCTCTCTGGTTTCTGTTTCTTCACTTGCAACGACAATAGGTACGGTCGTGATGGTTTTTACACTAACATCTGTTATTTCCCTGAACTGGGAAAACTTTTTTTTACTTCCCTTTTTGCGGTAAGAAGGCACGCGGCGATATTTAGAAATTGGCATAGATAAATCCCGGAATACCAGCCGGCGCACAGATTAATACCAGAACCACTAACAGTAATAAAGGAAGAATCAGACGGTATCGTGGCAAAGAATCCGCGCGCTTGTATAACATATTGGTAAATTTTGCCAGAAATGGATACAGTGTCCATGCCAGCAATAACAAACTAAAAAAATAAAACGGATTGGTACTCAGAGGTACATTAATATTGTTGTAAAGCAATGCGTGTAACAAAAGCATAGCATCGTTAAGTGTAGGTGCGCGGAAAAAAATAAAACAAAAACATACAAAATGTATAGTCACAACTATGCTGACAATTTTAGCTGGCCGGCTACTTTTACTCAAAGCGTCGCGAGCTTTATTCAATTCACAATGACGCAGACGACTGTACAGCCAGTCGCCCAGATTAAGCAAGATCATCCCGGCTGCATGCAATAAGCCCCAGATTAAAAAATGCCAGCCTGTCCCGTGCCAGATTCCGGATAATGCCATCGCTATCAGCAGGTTAAGCTGAGTGCGAGCCATTCCATGTCGGCCGCCGCCCAATGGAATATAAATATAATCCCGTATCCAGGTTGATAAGCTGATGTGCCAGCGCAGCCAGAATTCGCGGATATTGTGTGCCAGTAATGGTGTGCGGAAATTTACCGGAAGGCGAAATCCCAGTAGCAGCCCCATCGCAATCATCAGGTCACTGTAACCGGAAAAATTAAAAAACAGCTGAACAGTATAGCCATATATGGCAGCCAGTATTTCCAGACTATGATATTGCATGGGATTGGCAAATACCGGATCTACCCAGTTGTCGGCAATCCAGCCGGACAGCCACCAGTTTTTCATTAAAGCCATTACAATCAGACACAATGCCAGAGTAGGTGCCAGAATTCTGCGGCGTTGCGGAGTATAGATTTGTGTTGCCATGCCGCAGGGCTGTTTATATATATCCGTTAACCCGCGTGCATCGTAGGCGCGTGCAATCGGGCCTGCAGTAATAGTAGGGAAAAAAGCCAGATGCAGGGCCAGACCCGGTAATGTAAAAACTTTACCGGCAGGCTGATTGTGGCATCGCTCCTGATAAAGCGAAACCAGATAGCTGATGGCCTGAAATGAGTAGTAGGACAGTCCCAGCGGTAATATGATACCCGACAGCCAGTCGGAACTCAGTTTCAAACTTTCCAGGCCATAGCTGACAGAGGTGCGGAAAAAATCAAAATACTTCCATAATGCCAGATTCAGAATAGTGCATATGATTGCAGTTATCAGCCATATTCTGGGTTTAGCGGCATGAACTATTCGTACAGATGTGGCATAAATAAATACCGTAAATAGCAGTAATGCAATTAGTGCCTGTATTTTTCCGCACAAATAAACAATCAGATAACTGGTGCACAGTAAAAGCAGATTTTGCAGTTTCGGTTTGCTGCCCAACAGCCAGTAAAGACAGAAAAAGACAATAAATGAAAGGCCGAATTCAATAGATATAAAACTAAACATGAAACAGATAAACAGTCAGAAAGTAGTGATTGTTAAACCATGCCAAACATAAATAATAAGAAAAGCAACAGTTGAGAATCAGTTAATTCATGTTTATGCTTAAATCCGGATTATTTCCGGCAGCTAATATATGCATACAATATTTGTTTTGTAAAAGCATATAATCAATCAATGATCCGGTATTATGAATAAGCTTACAAAAAATCTCACATTACCAGAATAAACAAGTATTCTCAGTGTGAATGAAAAATACATATTCATAAAATATAAACACTGCAAACCGGAATATGTATTCTTTTCGCTTAATCTGAATTGGCTGTCAATTCTCAAGTCTATTAATGATTCAGTAGCTCACTGAACATGACTTGTACATACAAGTATTTTACCTTGATATGTGAAACAATGTAAGGAAATTAATAAATAAAAATTTATTATTTAAATAATAAACATATTAAAAATATTTACTGCTTTTGCTGATATCAATATTTCTCCGCACGAAGCCAGAGTAAACACCGGCAAAATTTCTGTGTTTTCTGCTATTATCAAATTATGTAAAAAATTTATTGCCGGTATGTATATAAATATTAACTATGGATTCCAGAATGATCTGAGCTGAAATCTGCTGATATTCACATTTGACTTTTACCATATGTCAGGGTTTAACGTATTAAATGGTAGCAGACAATATTTAAAGGAATACTATGCACGACCACGACCACGACCACGACCACGACCATAACCATACACATGAGCATAAACATGATGAAACTCATCATCACCATCATCACCTTGGTGCACATAGTGCAGATAAAAAAGTTTTAAGTATTTCACTGCTGATTATCGGTGCATATATGGTGGTAGAGATTATTGGCGGCTGGTTAACCAATAGTCTGGCACTGCTGTCGGATGCTGGTCATATGTTTTCGGATGCACTGGCACTGGCACTGTCGTTAATCGCATTTCACCTGAGTGAGCGACCGGTAAACGGTCGGCAGACCTTTGGTTATAAACGCTTTGAAATTATTGCGGCGGCAGTAAATGGTCTGGCGCTAATGGTAATTGCAGTCATGATTGTTTATGAAGCCATAGGTCGTTTTGTTAATCCGCCGGATATTGCTACCCGGGGCATGCTGGTTATCAGTACGATTGGTTTACTGGTAAATATTATTATTGCCTGGTATATGCACAGCAGTAGTGAAACAGAACATAATGTAAACATGCGTGGGGCGTTTTTACACGTACTGGGTGATTTACTCGGTTCGGTGGGTGCTATTGCCGCGGCTGTACTGATGATGCTGTTTGGCTGGCGCTGGGCTGACCCGGTAGCAAGTATAGTGGTAGCCTGCCTGATTGCTTACAGTGGAATCGGAATCCTGAAAACCACTTTGCGTATTCTGATGGAAGGCACACCGGATACAATTGAGCTGGAGCAGCTGGGCAGAGTGATTCAGGATATGCCGGGAATTAAAGCAGTACATGATTTACATGCATGGACCATTACCAGCAATATGAATGCTTTATCCTGCCATATTGTTGTTGATGGTACATTAACGATAACGGAAGCAGAGAAACTGGTTAATGAGCTTGCAGAAGTATTGCTCAAACATGATATACATCATGTTACAGTGCAGACAGAAAGCGCAGCACATAAACACAGCAATAATCTTTTATGCTGTATTCCTTCTGTTGCCGGTCAGCATGTTCATTAATACAATATAATCAGATTATCAGACCATATTTCAGGTAGAAAATCATGATTAAAGCTGTGTTATTTGATCTGGACGGTACCCTGGCCGATACGGCGCCAGACTTAGGGATAGCCCTTAATAATGTGCTGAAAAAGCAGAATTTACCGCCTAAAACTATGGCAGAGATTCGTCCGGTTGCCAGCCATGGTGCAGCAGGACTGATTAAACTCGGTACAGGTATGCAGCCTGATAATCCTGCGTTTGCAGCTTTGAGGCAGGATTTTATGGCTGAGTATGAACTGCATTTTACTGATCAGACAGTTTTATTTGGCGGCATCAATGAGTTATTAGAAAAACTGGCCGAACAGAACATAGCCTGGGGGATTATTACCAATAAGCCACATGTTTTTACTGACCGTCTGGTACCAAAACTCGGATGCAGTATTGAACCGGCTGTAATCGTAAGCGGAGATACCACCAGTGCGCCGAAACCCAGTACCGAACCCATGTTCTATGCCTGCCGTCACATTGGCGTAGCTCCCGAAAACTGCCTGTATATCGGTGATGCAGAGCGTGATATGCAGGCAGGACGTAATGCCGGCATGATTACAGTGCTGGCGAACTGGGGATATATCGGTGCAGAAGATAACATATCGCAATGGCCAGCCGATTATATTGTTGAGCAGCCAAAAGAAATTCTTCAGCTATTAAGTAAATAATTTTTTAAACGAACAAGGGGAAAACATGAAAACCATTGGGTTGCTCGGTGGCATGAGCTGGGAAAGTTCTGCTGAATATTACCGCATGATTAATGAACAAGTACGTGAGCGTCTTGGCGGTACGCATTCAGCCCGCAGCATCATGTTATCTGTAGATTTTGCCGAAATCGAAGCTTTGCAGCATCAGGGACGATGGGATGAACTGGCTGAAAATATGTGTACAGCAGCATGTCAGCTGGAGCAGGGCGGAGCACAGTGTATTGTAATTTGTACCAATACCATGCATCGTATGGCTGAACAGGTACAAAATAGTATAACAATACCTTTGCTGCATATCGCTGATGCAACGGCTAAGCAAATTTGTAGCCAGAAACTGCAAAAAGTTGGCTTACTTGGTACCGAATTCACTATGAAGCAGGATTTTTATAAAGGCCGGCTTACAGAAAAATTCGGTTTAGAGGTATTGATTCCTGACGATAAAGATTGTCAGACAGTACATAAAATTATTTATGAAGAGCTGGTATCAGGTATCATACGTGAAGAATCACGCCAGCAGTACCGGCAGATTATCCGGCGTCTGGTTGATAAGGGCGCTCAAGCCATCATTCTTGGCTGTACCGAAATTATGTTACTGGTTTCGCAGGATGACAGTCCGGTACCGGTATTTGATACTACGGCAATTCATGCTACTGCAGCAGTAGACTGGGCTTTAACAGATAAATAATGCAGTTTCCGAAATATAAAAGCGGATAAACTGATAAAACAGATGGCTATCTAACCATCTGTTTTGTTTTTCACACAGATTCAGTTAAACGGTTGCGCAGCCAGCGTGCAGCTGTAGCTATTTCACCGGCACATAAACCTATAGGACCGGTATCATTGGCAGCAAGAATATCTGCCGCAGCACCATGTAACCATACTCCGGCTGATACTGCCTGCTCCGGTGGGATTTGTTGAGCCAGCAAACTGCCGATTATACCGGCTAAGACATCACCGCTACCTGCTGTTGCCAGTCCCGGATTGCCGGTTTCATTTTGCTGTATCTGGCCATGAGGTGAAATAATCAGACTCTGATGACCTTTTAAAACTATCCATGCTGAATATTTTTGCGCCAGCTGGCTTGCGGCCTGATAACGGTTATTCTGAATTTCACTAATACTGCATTGCAGTAAGCGTGCAGCTTCTCCCGGATGCGGCGTTAAAACAACATTTTGATTCTTTTGCCTGCCAGTCAGCAAATTAGGTTGCTGAGCAAGTAAATTCAGTGCATCGGCATCGACTACCATCATATGCTTCTGTTGCAGACATTCAGTCAGTGTTGTCAGTGCTGTAGTTGAAGTACTCAGACCACAGCCAATCACCCATGCGGTAATATCGGAACGGTGTAAAAGCCGCCCAGCGGTATTTAACATAATTTCTGGCTGCTGGCTTAGTATTGGCATTGGTAATGCCGATTGCTGAAAACCAAGCCATACTTTACCGCAGCCACAATGAAGTGCAGCTATTCCGGCCAGAATAATCGAACCGGCCATGCCTTCAGAACCGCCCAGAATACCCAGCGTGCCAAACGTACCCTTATGGCTCTGAGACGGACGCTGCTGACACAATGCAGGAAACTGTCTGTTTGCCTGCCGTTGCCACTGGCTAAGAATATTTTTATCAATCTGAAAACTGTTCATTATCTGTTTCCCGTTATCACTGCTTAGCGCAGTAATTGATCCAGAAGGGCATTTTTAAGCTGCAATTGCTGTTGAGTATCGGCCAGTTGAGGCGCATATACCAGAAAACTGTCTTCTACCCGTTCATCCAGAGTAGTGATTTTGGCAAAGCGAATACTAATATTTAAATCGGATAAAACAGCAGCAATGTTGGCAAGTAAAAAACGCCGGTTTGCTGTAATAATGTGCAGGCTGTACCAGCCGGGATTATCTTCTTCATCAATACTGATTCGCGGTGCAATCGGAATATGACGGCTGCGCCGGCTCAGACTGGCCGGATTGCTCGCAGACATCGGCAATTTACCATTTACAAACTGATTAAGCGCCAGCTCGGTTTTATTCTGAATGGTCAGATAATCATTCGGGTTGAGATTCGACGGAAATTGCAGAATAAAAGTATCCAGAATAAAGTTGTGTTCAGTGATATAGGCGCGGGCTGTCAGAATGTTCATCCCTGCTTCACTGAAAACCGAAGCCAGCTCAGTGAAGAGTTTCGGGCGGTTAGGCATATAAACCATCACCTTCAGGGTATCATTATCTGGTAGCATCTGGCTGTGCGCCTGAGCCTGCTGTTCGTAATTAATAATTTTTGATAAATGCCATAAAATATCCTGCCACTCATGGCGGGCAAAATAAGCCTGACCGAGAATATGCCACAATTGGCGCTGCTGTGATTCGCTGATGTGATATTGATTTAACTCATGCATTGCCTGTTGCCGGCGGTCAAGAATAGTCGTGTGCCGGTTGCTTTGTTTACCATTGAGCTGATGCAGCGTGGCTTTATATAAATTTTCCAGCAAACTGGCTTTCCATGAATTCCAGATTTTCGGATTGGTGCCCCGGATATCTGCTACGGTCAGCAGATATAAAGCAGTGAGCCGTTCAACAGTTTTAACCTGTTTGCTGAATCGGGTAATCACTTCAGGGTCTTGAATATCTTCTTTCTGCGCTGTCATAGACATCAGCAGATGCTGTTCTACCAGCCACGCCAGTAAATCGCTTTCTTCACTATCCAGAAAATGATCTTCGGCAAAGGAGCGGGCATCGGCTACGCCTTTTTGTGCATGGTCACCACCACGGCCTTTGGCAATATCATGAAACAGTGCAGCCATATACAAAATATGTTTGCGTGCAAAAGTATGCATTAATGTTGCGGCAAAAGGCAGTTCATGGCTGTGCTGTTCCATGGCCAGACGCCGCATATTGCGTACCACCATTAAAATATGGTCATCTACCGGATAAATATGAAATAAATCATGTTGCAGCAGACCGACTATTTTTCCCCATGCCGGCAAATACCGGCCGAGCACACCATACAGATTAATAAAGCGCAATAAATGAGTCAGACCCTCTCCGTGTTTGAAGAATCCGGCAAAGCATTCGCGATTTGCCGGATTCTGATAAAACTCTTCATTCACCAGCTGATGTGCAGCCGCCCACCATACACGCAGAGTTTTTGGTGCCAGACCAATTATGTCATTGTGTTCCTGAGCAACACGTAAAATGGTAAATATATGCTCAGGCTGTTGCGAGAAAAGTTCAAGATTATGCACCGCCAGCATATTACCTACCTGATAATAATGCTGATCCAGATTAACCACTACACGCGGCAGAGAAGCGTAGACACGGTCGCGCAGCATAGGTACCAGAATACCACTGAGTTGTTTCACGCCTTTTAGTGCACGATAAAAATCATGCATTAGTTTTTCACTGGCACGGGAATTTGCATCATCGCGATAGCCAAGATTCTGTGCTACCTGAGTTTGTAAATCAAAAATTAATCTGTCTTCAGCCCGTCTGGCAGTCAGATGCAGCTCAATACGGATTCTGGCCAGCTGTTTCTGGCAGCTCAGTAACAGCCTGGCTTCAGTTCGGTTCAGAATAGTATTTTTCATCAGCTGATGAATCTGAGGAGGTAATCCCTGAACTTTTGCCAGCCACAATAAAGTATGAATATCGCGTAAACCACCCTGAGTGGTTTTTACATTGGCTTCCAGCAGACTGGCTTCACCGGCCGCTTTGGTATATCGTTGCCGTTGTTCCAGTATTTTACCTTCGATAAAAGCAGCCACATCCCGCTGTAAATCAAGCTGATGAATCAATTCAGCAGCCAGATCCTGCCGGCCGCATAAATACCGGCTTTCCAGTAAGGCTGAATCACCCGTTAAATCAACCCGGGCACTTTCACATAACTCATTAATTGTTCCCACCTTAGGGGCGGGCTGTAAATGGATATCCCATAATATTTGAACAAAAGCACCAATTTTCTGCTGAATATCGTCATCAATCGGATTTCTACTGACAATAGCAATATCCATATCCGAATACGGATACATTTCGCCGCGTCCGAATCCACCTATTGCCAGCAGACACATTTCTTCTCCGGCAAACAACTCCTGCCACAGTGTGGACAGCACATCAGCAATTACTCCGGTATGCTGGCGAAAATAGACAAACGGATGCCTGCGCTGCCGGTATATTTCTGCCGCTTGTTGTTTGTGCTTGTGCAGCTTGTCCGACAACTGAGTAATAAGTGCTGAAGATGACATAATTAATAGCCGTGTGATTGAGATTGACGATATGCGTTCTGTATCGGGCGAATCTGATTCAGCCTTGCCTGATCGATTGCCTGAGCTATCTGCTGCGGTTCAGCCACTGTCCGGGCAATTGATGCTGCATCAATTGCCATTGCCGCAGACTGTAAATTTAGCCAGTGCTGTTGCTGAGGATATGGCTGATGTTCAAATCTGAGGCGTCCGCGTATATCAGCGAGGCATACACGCAAAATCTGCCTGAATCGATCCGGACGGCGCAATGCATCGGTTTTTTTCAGAATATCCAATGTTGTTTTGGGTTTAAGCTGGCTGACACTATGTAACCTGATATGATATTCACATACCAGTAATGCCAGTTGCGCACAGGCTTTGGGTACCTGCCAGCGCCGGTTTACCGCTTCTACGGGTTTTATTCCGGCATAATCATGTCCGGGGTGGCGTGGTAATTTATCTGCCGGAGTCAGCGCTTTGCCCAGATCATGAGTGAGAGCAGCATAACGTTCTTCCAGTGAATAATCATTTTCAGCAGCATACTGCAAACACAGTAAAGTATGCTCACCGGTATCTATTTCAGGGTGGAAATCAGCGCGTTGCGGTACGCCGAATAACGCATCAACCTCTGGTAAAATTACTTTCAGTGCACCGCAGGCACGTAAAACGTCTATCATCAGCCGCGGATTCTTTTCCATCAGCCCTTTAGCCAGTTCCTGCCATACCCGTTCAGCAACCAAAGCATTTACTTCACCATTATTTACCATCCGGCACATCAGTGCCATAGTTTCATCGGCTACTTTAAATCCATAACGCGCTGCAAAACGGGCAATGCGCAAGATACGTACCGGGTCTTCTGCAAAAGCGGGGCTGACATGTCGTAATATACCGCAGCGTAAATCAGCCAGCCCGTTATACGGATCAATCAGATTACCCGATGCATCTTCGGCCATAGCATTAATGGTTAAATCGCGTCGTTGTAGATCCTGCTCCAGCGTCACATCTGCCGCTGCATGAAAAGTAAAGCCATTGTAACCGGCAGATACTTTACGTTCGGTACGTGCGAGCGCATATTCTTCATGAGTTTGCGGATGCAGAAATACCGGAAAATCCTTGCCTACAGGCTGATACCCGGCTTCCAGCATTTTTTTTGCATCTGCGCCAACCACTACCCAGTCGCGGTCGACCACCGGCCGCTGCAGATACTTATCTCTTACTGCACCACCAACCAAATAAATTTGCATATAAAATATAAAAAAGTATTAACAGAAAACAGATGATTATTGTGCCGCAGTCCAATCAGCTTGTTAACTGGTTTTTTGCAAACATGCAGCTGGCAGTTCCGTCAGCCAGCATTAATAAGCAAACAGCCTTTGGAAAAGAGCAGGCTGAATCCAAATCATCTTAAAGAATATTTAACAGGCAGATAAATATCTGCTGTGCAGAAATATAAAACGCTCTGCTTTAAAACAGAGCGTTTTTAAATAATATTGATATTACATCATCAGAGCCGGAACAATCATAGCCAGCCCGGGAAAAAACGGTACAGTTGCAAAGGCAATAATCAGTAAACGTTTAAACATCATTTCCTGCTGTTTTTCTTCGGTTACACTTACCACCAGAGTACCGGCAATATGAATCGGATTAACGACACTGAGCATAGCTGGTGCCGCACAGGCAGTCAGAATCAAAGAAATTTGCGGAGAATCGCCAAAAATCGTAAATACCATCGGAATCATCAAACTGATAACACCTAAAGTGGAGGACTCCACATTACTCAGGAACGTAGTCAGGTAAGCGAGCATAAACAATAAAGCAATTTTACTGCTGGTCATACTGAGCAGACCTTGCTCTACCGCTTTCATTGTATCTACCTGCATCATGGTGCCGATGAAAACCAGCAGACCACTAATAACCACTACAGCATTCCAAGGGATTTTTTTCACAAAATCTTTACTTTGCTGCGTAAAAAACAGCATCATAATTACTGCCAGCGTCAGAGCAGTCAGACCGACATTGGCTTTAGCAAATATCACTAATATCAGAAAAATCAATACCGCAATAGTAGAACAGATTGCATAAAATGGTTGTAACTGATGGTTATCACCATTTTCCTGTTTAATTGGTTTTAGCAGTACAAAGCCTTTTTCAGGCGCTTTAGAATCAATTGTTTCGACTACTCTTTTATCCTGAAATACAATTTGCAGGGCAATAACCAGCACAAAACTGATTAACATTCCCAGAAACCAGACCAGCCACGGACTATACTCAACATGTGCTTTTTTTGCTGCATCCAGAATCACCTGACCAGTAGGATTAATAGGTGAAAGTGCACCGGTATTGGCACCAATAATTGCTGCCATTTCACAGATGAAAAATAATCTGGGATGCTTTCTGCCTAAAGCAGCAATAACCGGAACCAGCAACGTTATCGATGCCGTAGAAAAGGCACCGGCTGTCGAAATCGCAAATCCGATAAAATAGCCAATCCAAGGAACAATATTAGTACGATGTCCCATTTTTGCGTAAATCTGATCTGTAAACCAGCTTAAGCCACCGCTTTTTTCCAGATGAGCAAAAAGTAAAGACACACCGATTAACAGCGTTACAATGGCTCCGGGAAAATGGCTGAGTACATCTTTGCTGCTCAAGACTGTATTTGTATCAGAACCATCAGCAATTGCAGTTGTCGCCATAACCATTATCGCCGCAGCACTAAAACCTAAAAGACCAATATTGACATGTCGCCAGACTGCCAGAACCAAAATCACAACCAGTAATATAAGCGATAAAATTTGTGGTAAGTTCATAAAGTGTCCTGAATGGTTATTGTTTCAGAATGAATATGCTGAAAATCGCACAATAAATAACATTTGTATTTATTCCGGATTCAGAGAACTCTTCAGCCTGCAGCTAATATACGGATATCATTAAATTGTCATATAATTAGATTTAAAAAATATATATTCTTTATAAAATAATATAAAAAATCACTTTTTATGTAAAGTAAAGTATAAGATATCTTTTTTAATGTTAAATAAAGAAGAATAAATCTGTTAGTCTGAATTCAGATATCTATATATACAGTACTGCCATGAGAATCCTGTAACCGGCCTTAACAGGAGCCAAACGGCAGCATTTAACTTAAAGCTAAAGCATCACTGCCGGCAAAATCATTGTTAATCCCGGAATAATCGGAACAATGAAAAAAGCAATGGTTAGCAGGCGCCTGAACATTGCATCCTGCTGCTTTTCATCGGTATAACTTACCACCAGCGTACCGGCAATATGAATCGGATTAATCACACTGAGTAAAGCCGGTGCTACACAGGCAGCCAGAATCAGCGACATATGCGCTGAACCGCTGAATATCGTAAAAATCATAGGTGTCATCAGACTGATCACACCAATAGTAGAAGATTCAACATTACTCAGACTGGTAGTTAAATACGTAATAATGAATAATAAAATTATCTGATTAGTAGTCATACCGAGTAAACGGTTTTCTAATGCACCCATGGTATGTACCGACATCATCGTACCAATAAACACCAGTAAACCACTGATTACTACCACAGCATTCCAGGGGATATTTCTGGCTAAATTTTTACTATATTCCGGAAACAGTAACAGCAATAATACAGCCAGAGAAATTGCTGTTAATCCCACGTCAGTACCTGCAAATACCACCAGAGTGATAAACAGCAATACAGATAATGTTGAGCAGATTGCATAGGCAGGATTCATTTGTCCTTTATCATTATTATCAATAGCAACCGGTTTCAGTAAAGCCAGACCACGAGCCGGTTTTTTTCCATTCGCACTGTCCTGCATGCGACTAGGACTAAAAATTATTTGCAATACCAATACAGTACTGACACTAACTATTGTGCCCAGTAACCATAACAGCCATCCGTTAAAACTGACCTGGGCATGATTTGCAGAGTCACGAATAACCGTACCTACCGGATTAATCGGAGATAAAGCACCAGTATTGGCGCCCACAATTGCAGCGACTTCACTGATGAAGAATATTTTTGGCATACGTCTGCCTAAAGCCGCAATAACCGGTACCAGTAATGTAATTGTTGCAGTAGAAAAAGCGCCGGCAGTAGAAATAAACAAACTAATCATGTAGCCAACCCACGGAATCAGTAAAGTGTGTTCACCAATTGCCTTATATACTTTATCCGTTAGCCAGCTCAGACTTCCGCTGCGTTCAAAATGACCAAAAAGCAGCGATACACCAATGAGTAAAGTAACAATTGACCCCGGAAAATGCCCGAATACTGATTTAGAAGTCAGTAGCAGTGCCGGGTCTGGTGCTGTCGCTGAACCAGTTACCGTGTAGAACTGTGTTGCTGTAACCATTACTGCGGCTGCACAAAAAACCAGTAAGCCAATATTTACATGCCGCCAGATTGATAATACCAATATCAGTACCAGCAATACCAAAGATAGTATTTGTGGAAAAGTCATAAAGAAATCCGTAACTTATAATTTTATTTAATAAATTAAATATTTAAAATGTTTAAATTTTAATGGATCAGATTAATCATGTACTGTGTTTCTTCATGGATTAATACCTTCGATGTATGTGAACAATATATTATTTTTTCTTTAACTTTATAACTATTATCCATAACAAATATTGTTCTCTATTAATTAGCTTTATCCAGCCAAAATAATAATGATAAAAACAATATTGATGCTTATAGTTAATATAGGTATTAAATATTTGCACAGCCGTAAAATAAAGTAATTTATCAGACAAACTTAAAAATTAAATTTTGATTCAGATAGTATTTGAAACCGGATATTAATATTTATTAATAAAAAACATAAACTAAGCATAAAAATAAAATAAAGTACATCAGTTTCGGTGTTGCATATTTATGCAGAACGTTTATCCGGATTCAGAGCAAAACCAGTTTAGTTTGTCTGTTTTAAGCGGAAATATTGAATCAGAGAATAAAAATAGCTTGATATTCAAAGAAGATTTGATGATTCAGATGGAACTTTGATAAAACAAAATAAACAGATTAATATCAAAGTATTCCATCAATTCGTACTATTGTAAGATTTTTTTCTGAAAAGAGCGGCAAATAATATCAATTGATATAAGGCTGATTTTTCTAATCAAGTAACATGATCAGGATTAAATAAAAGAAAGCTGCCTGATTACATTGATACAAGCTGTAAATATAGTTTATCCGAAAAAATACATATATGTAATCAGACAGCTTAATAGCAGAAAATATTTAATGTTTACCGTCAGGAGTCCTGTTTTTTAATTTCCAGGTATTACCCGGATGCTGGGTTGGAGGTACTTTTTCATGGTCTTTAATCGTGGCAAAATTATCCAGCTCATGACCATGCTGATCAACTTCCTGATAAATCCCGCCATTGGTTCCAGAGTTATCGCCGGGTTTCAGATTGCTCATATACAACTCCTTTTCAATAATTACCGTGAATCTACGGTAGCTTTATTATTCTTTTAAATTTTAAATAATACAAGTACTTAACTATAATTTAATTAGCCAGAATTAAATTAACACAGTAAATTCCATTAAGGTAATGAAAAGTAAATTGCTTAGTGCCAATACTGCCATAATAATGTCGGTTCTGCTTATACCGGATAAAATGAATAAAAAATATAAATTGCTTTAAAATGCCTGAGCTTTTGCTATCCGGTATCTGCATCGTTTTCGGTTACAATACCTGTTTGCAAAGAAAAAAGTAAGGAAGTGTATGACATGCGCTCAGGTGCGTGATTACCTGCAAACGCAAGAATTGAAATTACCAGAGCAGGAAGTCCGGATGGCAATGCTGGTTGCGCAATCTGTACTGGAGCTTGCTCAGGCAGAAATCGACATGTCTGTGCTATGGTATGAAGAAAACGGATTTAGTCTGGCTCGTAAATTCAATTTAAGTCCAGATTCACTATACCAGATTTATCCGGCAGACTTATTTACAGCCAATGAGAACAGTGCATATACCTTGCGCCAGCTATATCTGGCTTTCGATTCAATAGCAAGCCGGCATCATAATGATGTATTTGCTTTATATTTATATGAAGGAAATAATGAAATAGGGGAGTTATGCCGGCTACTGGCACGCGGGTATCATTTTCCCGCTGTAATAAACTGCGATCAGCAGCAGGTAAATCAGTATTTGTTTGCACGTACAGCTTCTACTGGCTGGCTGAACCAGATAAATAATGTACAAATGTGGATTAATGACAGCAGTCTGACAGGAGAACAAAGCGGGGCTTCACAGCTGGCTGTTCCTGTTACCGGTGAAGAAGGGCAAGTACTGGGTGTATTGTTTGCCGCTCATCAGCAGCAAGATGCCATTTCCGATACGGAACTTATCGACTGGATTGCCCTGGCAATGGTAATTACACCACTGATGCATAATTTGCATAACGCTGCCACAACACATACCAAGGGATAAATATTATGTCAAAAATATATCAAAACCAAATACAAGATAATAGTCCTGTACGTTTTATTGCTTCCTGCCGTTTACCAACGCAATGGGGTGAATTTACCATGCACGGATTTGAAGATGTACGCAACAGGCAGGAACACATTGCTCTTACTGTAGGTGATATTTCTACAGGAGAAGATATACTCGGACGAATTCATTCTGAATGTCTTACCGGTGATGCTTTATTTTCCAAACGCTGTGATTGCGGCCCCCAGCTTGAAGCTGCGATGAAAGCAGTACAGGAGGTAGGAAAAGGTGTCATTATTTATTTACGTCAGGAAGGCCGGGGTATAGGCTTACTGAATAAAATCCGGGCTTACAAACTTCAGGATGAAGGGCTGGATACCGTAGAAGCAAATCTTGCTTTAAATTTACCCATCGATGCCCGTGATTTTTCTTTGGCCAAACACATTCTTGATCATCTTGGCATACAGTCTGTACAGTTAATGACCAATAATCCGCAGAAAGTCGATACACTAAAAGCACTGGGTATTCATGTAACTAATCGTGTTCCCTTACATGTCGGACAAAATCCTGAAAACCGGCATTATCTGCATACCAAAATGGAAAAACTCGGACATTTTGCGGATTAATCTGATTAAATGACATCGAGGATGTTCTCCATAATATTTTTGCAATTAGTTAAGTATTATGGATTAAATTTAAAATCTTAGAAAACAGTTACTGTGAAAACTGCAATTGTATGCCGGAAAATGAAATAAAGCCAAAAATTGCAGCTGAACGGTTTCAACAGCTTTAAATATTACATGAATCACAATCTGAATTATTTTTGAATGTAGCATATCATTCTGTTAATACTCTTTGATTCACATCTGGTGATATCACCAAATACAATCAACTCATCAGTATCATTACCCATAAATAAAAAATTATCCCCTGAAATTTTATACAGATAAATTTTCAGGGGATGAGTGTAATGTTTATGCTCAGATGAAGTTTATGAATATTCCTAGCTTAAATAACCAGTCTTAACTTCTCTCCATGATAAACGATTGATGCTGACAGGACACATAACAACTCCCTTAATCTCATATACTTTACCATCATCACCTATGCCTTTAGGTGCTTTTCGTAAACAACTTTTTACAGGGGTTTCACCAAGTTTCTTTTCTTTACCCGAAGCTCCTGAATTTAAATTATCGTATCCATTAGGATTAGTAATAAGTAACCCTACCGCATCATCCATTCTAATACTATTTGCAAGTGGATTGTCTGCATCTATCATAACGTGTGCATCATTTTCCGTTAATGCTCCACCTGTAAGTGCATTAAACTGAGTAAAGTGGGAAACAAGTTTTGTTTTTTCTGTCCGTGACGTGGCTTCACAAGGATCATCTATTTTATCATCTTTGTTAACTGAATATGTTCTTGTCATAACCGTGCCTGTTGTCACTAATTTTTGTATTGATTCTGTTACGCGTTCTCCATCAGTATTCAGGTTAAAATACCAGCCTTTATACCTTGCCGATGAAAAGGGTTTGTTGGTCAAATAACTATAAGTATCAGCATATGTCATAACCTGTTGCAATAACGAATTTTTATTAATTAACGTAGCTGTATGTTCGTTATAATTATCGTATATTCCATATATGGTTTGTTGCTCTAAACTATCACGATCCGATTGATAAATATCACTTCCCGTTCCGAATACAACAACCACTTTATTTTTTGCTAAGGGATCCTGTTTATTTTCCGGAGCTAGGAAAACAGCCGGAGCACTTGTTATAGGTGCATTAGCTGAGAAAATCTTATTTACAGTCCATTTTGCCGGATCCGGACTTCTGAAATCAAATCTATAAACATTTCCTTTGTAATCAGCAGCATATGCAAGATCGGTAACTCCGTCATTATTGATATCCACACCTGTAGGGCTGGATAAACCACCGCCACCGTCACTTTCACCTTCTTTTGCAGCAACCAGTTTTCTTATTAATGTACCTTTTGGATCACCTGTTTTTTGAAAACTCTTTGTGCCTACATCAACACCTAATGCATCATAGATATACAATGCAGATTCATCATCCGAACCTTCTGATGATGTAGCTGTGCCGGAATAGTTATAACCATTACTGATTAAAGCGGTTTCACGAATATGGTCTGTATATGTTGTATCTGATGCATTCGTATCTCTGTTAACCCGGATTCTGGCTATTGCCGGTGTACCAATTGTATAGCCGAACAGATTATCTTCACCGCTTGGTGTCTGAAACAGTGATACACCTTTATACCAACTTCCACTGCCAATATTTTCTGCAGCAATGTTGTTACCACTAACGATATCTTGTCCGCCAATGTTAATGGCAAACGCTCCACGCCCTGCCTGTCCCATTGTAGATACCATAAATATCTGATTTCCGGCTTTTACGTCATCTCTGTCAGCAGTTTCTCTGACTACAATTCCCCCATTTAATAAATATCTGTGAGGATGCAGAGAGTTTTTACCATAATCGTTATTTAGTAAATCTTTGTAATAGTGACCAACTATATCACTGCCATCATAACTGTCCCGTTCAATAGACATTGGCATATAATTAAATTTAAGATCATACGGATGATCCGGGTCATCTGCTGCACGGAAAACGTATACCATTCCATCATTAGCCGAAGTGACGAGATATTTCTGTTTATTAAACTCAGTTCCGCCTGCTGTTACAATAGTATTATCAATAATATCACCCATATTACGGGCATTAGCCGGTCGCTGACGATAATTTAAAGTGAAGCCATCCTGATAAATGTCTTTATCTTCTTTGGCACGGCTCAACCAGGTGAGCAGACCATCAAGCCATTCTCTTTTATTTTTATCAGCATTCGTGCTAATTTCAAATGAGTTATTATCCAGGCCTTGATCTGGTGTCAGATTTGAATATAAATAAGTGGTATTGCCATCATTAATTAATAGCTGTCTGTTAGCAAAAGATGGTTGCACTTTACAATCATTTTTATCAATTGTTTGTCCTTTATCTTTTGAATTTTTATTAGTTAAATCATGTATACAAAGCTGGCTACTCCAGTTTCCGGTTTCAATTCTGGCTGTTATTCCTATATCATTTGTTGATGTGCTCGAAACACCGATACTTGGAGCATTTGTAGTTACGTTAACAGCAGTAGCTTTTACTTCACTTTTAATTTGATCAAAAATAGTTTTAAATGCATCCCTGATTTGCTGTCGAGAATCTGCATTAAAAAAATTACCGTTCGGATAATGGGCAGGTGGAACTGCACCAAGTCTCAGATACTGATAAGCTTTATCTGGATTAGCATCTGGATCTTTACCGTCATCCTCATCGCCCTCCTGTGCTAAAGCAAAACCAATCGTATATGTCTGAGCTGTTTGGAAAAAAGGTTTCTTTGTTAGCGAGTCTATAGAATTCCAAGGTTTGCCTGCTTCATCTGTAGTACGCAATTTAGCTGAGATATTTTTGGTTATACCATTTGCCCCTTTACCTGTTCCATTATAATAATTCTCACTATATATATATGGTCCAAAACCTAAAGGAGTATTAGGATCTTTAGGATCTGTATGAGTAGCCGGATTTGCCAATGTTTTTGAATAAAATCCTAATCGTTCGGTTAAATGATCTGAGTGTTCAAAAAATGCCTTTCTATCATCTTGTGTAGAAAATGATTTATCAAAAAATTCATCCAGGTCTTTATTAGGTTCATCAAAACTTTTATCTGATATGGAGTATTTGTCATTAGTTAAACCATCGCTTAAAAAAACGATATAAGATTTTTGGCAACGGTATTTCAATTGATTCATTACCAGATTTCTGGCGATTACAGGAAATTGTCTTGTACTTGGTGTGCCACCCCCTGTCGGTAATTTTGCTATATATTTAAGCATATCCGCATATTCTTTTGGATTTTCTGTATCATGAAAATAATTTTCCCAATCTTTGGGTGATGTAGAAAAGTTGTTTAAGCGGTGTATTGCAAAATACATGTCATTGTGATAATCGGTAACTATGTCATATAAAATTTCTTTAGCAGGATCAATCCGTCTGTATTTATTACACAAATATCCTTGTTTAGCTTTTTCTCGATATTCTTCATAGGTTAAATCAGATGTCCAGCCTTTTCCATCCTTCCCTTTTTGAGCTTCCCAAGTATCTGTAAATGCTTCTCTTGGGCCTAATTTATAGAGACATTTATATAAATACTTTGTTTTAGATGGATCAGAATTTCTTAGTCTGTAATGCATACTGCCGGAATCATCTATAAATAATAGAACATTAGGCTTTACGCTGTAAGCTTCCTGAGTAATAGATTTTTCCTGAAGTCGTAAAGGTGTATCCGCGAAAGAATTTGCTGTAGCATAAGTATATGGTGCCATAAGAATACCTAAGGCTCCAGTAACAGCTGAAACTAAAACTTTTTTACCTTTAGGAAATCTGGTTTTCCTGTTATTTTTAATCGCAGTATTCATGCTTTACCTTGCTAAGCTGAAAATAGATTTTGGATAGATTCTGGCGAAAATTAAATTTCGCTGAAATCAGCGTACAAATTTTAATGTTAAATTGTTTGATAATATAAGTAAAAATAACCTTTAAGTCAATAAAATTTAAATGTATTTCATTGTGTAATGAAATCTGTGGTTTATATGTATAATGTTTTTCTTAACTGGTTTTATATAATTATTTATATATTAAAAAGTAAAATTTATATAAAAAATATAAATTTATTTGGCTTCATAAAAGGGAATTTTTCTGTTTAAACCGAATTTATTGGTATTTATGTATATTTGTCATAAAAATGCCGGTTAAACTATATAGTTTAACCAGCAAAATAAATTAAAATTAATTAAAAATTGTAATTAATAGTAAGTTTTGTTAAAGATAACCTTCTTTTATTTCACGCCATGAAATCCGGTGAATTATGATCGGACAACGCGGGACATTAATAGTTAATTTATTTCCGTCTGTTGTCGCTGCTATCACGGCGGCACGCGAGCAGTTTTCTACCGGAGGAGATTTTTCAGTTAATGGTTTTTGGGTATATGAGCCGCCTATATCAATATTATTATTGCCTGAAACGGTAAAACCAAAAGGTCCTTCCGTACTCACGCTACTGCCTGCTGGCGCTGCTTCATCAAATACAAAATTCGGATCTGTGCTTTGTAATGCGCCCCCGGTTTTTACATTAAACTGAATTTTACCGGTGGTAACGGAGTTGCGCTGGACGATAGAAGTAATTTTGCACGGATCAGGCAGTTTATTTTCTTTTTCTACATTATAAGTGCGCGATAGGACTGCGCCAGCATAAGAAACAATTACCGGTTTGGATACAATGCGCTCACCGGTGTTTTCTTTGAGATTAAAATACCAGCCTCGATGAACTGCCGGGTTTAGCGGATAATTACTCAGTAAACGGTAATTGCCGGCTTGGATAAATTCTTGTTTTACCAGACTGCTTTTGCTGATTTCGTGCACTTCTTGCTGGCTCAGATCGTCATAAATGCCATATACACTTTGCTGATCTTTATTTGTCAGGTCTGACTGATAAATATCGCTGCCTGTGCCAAAAGTAACAATTGCTGTTGGTATTTCGCTATTTGTATGCTGTGCTCCTTTTGCTTTAAGAAGAAATACCCCGGGTGCTGAAGTGATGGGACCATCAGCAGTAAAGATTTTATACACTTTCCAATTTGACGGATTAGGAGCACGTAAGTCAAACCGATACAAATTACCCTGATAATCACCCGCATAGACAATATCAGCTACGCCGTCTCCGTCTATATCGATAACTGTCGGGCTGGAAAGGCCGCCGCTGCCATTAGGAGCAACCAGTTTGGCGATTAAATCTCCTTTTTTGCTGCCGGTATGAATATAGGCCTGGGTGCCTACATCTATTCCCAGTATGTCGTAAATATATAAAGCTGATTCAGGTGAGGGTTTGGTAGCGATATCCAGAGCCAGAGAGGGGGAGTAGTTATAGCCATTGCTGATAAATGCAGCCTGACGTATATGGTCTGTAATAGATGAATCTGAGGCATTAATATTTGAATTGACCCGCACTCTTGCAATGGCAGGTGAACCGACAGTGTAACCAAACTGATTGTCTTTTCCTTTAGGTGTTTGGAACAGGAAAACATCTTCATACCAGCGAGATGACTGCATGTTGTCTCCGGCTAATGGTCTGCCGGTAATAATGTCGTTTCCGCCGATATTGATGGCAAATGCGCCTCGTCCCGCTTGCCCGAGGGTTGAAACCATAAATATCTGCTGTGGTCGCCCGTTGCTGCCATCTGTTTGCTGTACCGCCATGCCTCCGTTAAGCAGGAAACGATGAGGAAAATTATCATTAACGCCATATTTTTTGCTGGTTAAATCCTTGTAATAGTGAGCAACCAGATCAGAACCGTCATTACTCTGCCTTTCAATCCCCATTGGCATGTAATTAAATTTTAAATCATAAGGAAATTTGGAATTATTACTCGAGCGGAAAACATAGACCATTCCGTCATTAGCTGATGTAATCAGATACCGCTGGCGGTTATTTTCTATATTGCCGGCTGTAAGAATCGGATTATCTATAATATCTCCTAAATCCCGCGTATTCCCGAAGTCTGGCAGCGAGCGACGGGTACGATAATCCAATACAAATTCATTTTTTTTCTGAGTATCAGCAGTAAGTGAACGGTTTAGCCATGCTAGTAAGCCATCGTGCCATTCATTACGATTTTTATTATTGTTGCTGATTTTAAATGTGCTGTTATTAAAGCTGTTAAGGCTTTCGTTAAAGAGATGTGTATATTTACCATCATTAAGCAATAATTGCCGGTTGCTGTATGTAGGCCGCATCGGGCATGAGCTGCTGTTATTTTTGGTATTGATATCGTAAATACAAATCCTGCTGCTCCATGAACCGGTTTCAACCTTGGCGGTAATCGACAGATTACCCAGGTTGGTATTGGAAATGGCTACAGTCGGAGCTGTTGTAGTAGTCTGAATGGTTGATGCGGTCATTTCTCCTTTGATGGTTTTAAATATTTTTTCAAAAGTGCTGATAATTTCATCACGGGAATTTGCGTTAAAGAAACGTCCGTTAGGATTGGTTGTCTCATTGTATTCGCCACTTGGCGTTGCGGCATTTTCCAGATAAGGAATGGCGATTTTGGCTTCGTTTGTATTGCGCTGCCCGAGTCCTACTCCGATGGTGAATGTTTGTGCAGTCTGGCGAAAACGTTTTTTTGTTTTTGGATCAACTTCATTCCATGGCTGACCCGCATCATCAGTTTTTTTTCGCACTGGTGAGGCATTAATGGATTTACCGGTTGAGCTATAGTAATCACTGGTGTAGATGTAGTCACCAAAGTTATAGTTATTGAGCCTGTCTGTATAGTATTTCAGACGCAGTGGTTTATTGGTATTGTGATTGCGGGCAAGAAAATTTAAGCGATCGTTATTAGTTTCAAAATCCCGATCAAAGTAGCTATCGTAGCGTGAATCTGTATTTTTGGTGAAATTTTTATCTGAAATAGAATATGTATTATCAGCTTCACCATCACTTAGCAAAATAATATAAGATTTTTGGCAGCGATATTTCAGTTTGTTTATTACCAGATTGCGCGCAATAACAGGAAACTGGCGTGTAGTGGGGGTGTCGCATGGTGTTTCCAGTTTTTTGATGTTATTTAGCATGCTTTCATAATTGGCCGGATCAGAAGTGTCATAAAATTTATTGAATTTTTTCTGGTCACCGGTGCCGCACATCGGGCGAAATGCAAAGTACATATCTTCATGATATTTTTTGATGATATCTGTCAGTACTTCTTTAACGGAATCAATACGCCGGTAGGTATCACAGCTATATCTGACTTCTGAGGTATTTTTGGGTTTTTTTGTAAATCCGTATTCATAACTACCAAATGGCGGCCATTTGCCCCCTTTACCATCCGGATTGGGAATCCATTTACTCACCCGACATTTATAGGTAATCGGTACGATGTTCATAGACATACTGCCTGAATCATCAATGTAAAAGGTAACATTGGGTTTAACGCTATATGACGAAGTAGTAATGGATTTACTTTGCAGATGCAGCGGAATATCAGCAAAGATATTTGCCGCAGCCAAAGCTGACGGAATAGCAAAAAGATTAAAAAGGCCCAGGACTGTGCGGCACAAAGTTCGACCGGATGTGATGTGTTTTGTTCCGGTAATTTGGAATTTATCTTTTTGTTTTTTCATGGAATTCCTTGTTCAGTAGCTTCTGTTGCTTACTTTTAGTAAATTCTTAGGCAATTAAGCTTTTTATGTGACAGACAGAAAATAAAATATGAATGTGCAGCTGATTGTCAGATAAAATATAAAGATTCAAATAGAGGGTTATATTTAACTTTCCGGTGATAGTTACTCAGGAAAAATCTCTGTCATGTTTCTGATTCAATACCGACGGCATTAATATGCTAAATAACTTATTTAGCAATTTTATGCTATTAAGGTTTAAATCTGAAAAATTAAAATCTGTAGTTTATTTTAGAAGAAGATTGATTAACTTTGATTAGTTTATGCTGATAAGTTAGCGTAAAATTCTTAATTATTGCTCTTTATCTATTTTTATTATTATAAATTGCTATTTAATTTTTTATAAATAATTTTTTATTTTTATTTAATAAATATTTAAAATCATTATTTCAATGTGAATAATTTATTTTAAAATTAATTTTATAGATTTTTAGCAATTTTATTGCTTGGAAGATGATAATAAGTGTTTATTGCTGTAAATATTGTATTTGGTTTTAGATATTTTTTTAATTTTAAGTGAGTATGGGAATATTGTTTAATATAACAAAAGTTCTATATGCCTGAATTTGTTTTGCTGGCATAAAAAACATTATTTTCCACTTTCAATATAGAGATAATAGGGAAAGGAGCAGAATTTTATATATTGAATGTCTGAATTAAACTGAGTATCCAACCCCTGCTATTGGTTAATCAATAACAAGTTTCAAGTACCCTAAAATTTAAATTTAAAAAACAGTAAACTAAAAAAAATGTGCAATATTGCGATAAAAAGGGCTTGCTGTGTTTCTTACTCTGTGATTAAATACGCGCCTCGACAGCACAGGGTGATTAGCTCAGTTGGTAGAGCGTCTGCCTTACAAGCAGAATGTCGGCGGTTCGACTCCGTCATCACCCACCAGTTTTCTGTTTTATGCGTTGCATAAAACTTGCGCGGTGGTAGCTCAGTTGGTTAGAGTACCGGCCTGTCACGCCGGGGGTCGCGGGTTCGAGCCCCGTCCGCCGCGCCAATTTCATATTTGCTGTTTTCTCTCTTAGGGGTGATTAGCTCAGTTGGTAGAGCGTCTGCCTTACAAGCAGAATGTCGGCGGTTCGACTCCGTCATCACCCACCAATCTATTTTTCTCCTGATTTCTGATTTAATTAAACTCTTGGTTGTTAGTGGACTATTTGTTTGCTGTTTTTTTGTATGCAATCAAACTATCTGTGCTGGTGGCATTCATAGCCGATCATCAGTTTGTGATATTCAGACTATTATTACTTGGTATTGGGCAATAAGAAACTCCACGGTATTTATGCTTATTCACAGCTCATTTGCATCTGTCTGTATATGCTTAAGATATTTCACTTGGCACAATTTGCAAACTAACCTATAATTCATCGCTCAATCTTTTACTGATTGATTGCGGATATGGCGAAATTGGTAGACGCACCAGATTTAGGTTCTGGCGCTGAAAGGCGTAAGAGTTCGAGTCTCTTTATCCGCACCATCGAATTTTAAAGATATCTTGTAAGCTAAGATATCTTTTTTTATTTCTACTCAGTGTGTCTGAACACTAACTAAAAACTATTTAGAAATTTGTTTTATCTGCTTTCAATTTTGTATTTTAAGTATAATTGTCATTGGCATGATATTCGAATTTACCTGAATTCGAAGTTAAATTAATTCTATATATTCTGTTGTAAGCTTTTATTGACAGGTATTTATGCAGATATATAGTTTATGCGTAAGGTATGATTTACGGATAAATGATATTTATCAATAGGTAAAAAACAGGTTATCTGACTGATTTTGAGCTTATTTGCCAGTTGAAATAAAAAATGCACCATTATATAAATTTAAATGGTGCATTTTTTGCTGATATGTTTGTATTAGTTACATGGTTTCAAGAGTATCTATACCTAATAATGCCAGACCCTGTTGCAAGGTTTTGCCGGTAAGGCTGGTGAGCTGCAATCGGCTATTGCGAGTGGCTTCGTCTGCTTTCAGTATCGGGCAGGCTTCATAAAAGCGGCTGAACAGGGTGGCAATCTGATACAGATAAGCGGCAAGATAGTGTGGATAAGAGGTATTGGCAACACTATCCAGAACATCTTCAAATTTAAGTAATTCTACAGCCAGTTGCTGTTCCATGGCTTCGTTCAGGGTAATCGCGGCATTGTTATCCCAGGTACCTGCTTTGCGAAAAACACTTTGTACGCGGGTATAGGCATATTGTAAGTAAGGAGCAGTATTGCCTTCGAAAGAGAGCATGCTGTCCCAGTCGAATATGTAATCACTGGTACGGTTTTTGCTTAAATCTGCATATTTAACCGCACCTATGCCTACGACTTCACCTATATGCGCGATTTCATTGGTACTCAGTTCAGGATTTTTGCTGGCAACCAGAGCAGATGCACGTGTTACAGCTTCGTTTAGTAAATCCATTAATTTTACAGTGTCACCGCTACGGGTTTTAAACGGTTTGCCGTCTTTACCCATCATGGTACCGAAAGGTACATGTTCCGCATGCACGGTATCAGGCAGCCAGCCGGCTTTACGGGCAACTGTAAATAATTCATCAAAGTGCAGGCTTTGGCGCGCATCCACAACATATAACAATCTGTTGCCGTGCAAGGTATTAATGCGGTAACGCAGGCAGGCTAAATCGGTACTGGCATACAGGAATCCGCCATCTTTTTTCTGAATAATAAATGCTGCCGGTTCATTATCCTGATTTTTAAACTCATCCAGAAAAACAACTTTAGTACCGTCACTGTCAACGGCAATACCTTTGGCAAGAAGTTCATTTACAGTTGATTGTAACTGATCATTATAAAATGATTCGCCGGTTACATCGGCTGGTAAAAGTTTTAGGCCAAGTTTTTTATAGACCGCCTGAGCATGTTGCAAAGAGGTCTGTACAAACTGTTGCCACAATGCCAGTACGCTGGCATCTCCGCTTTGAAGTTTAACTACGTAATCACGTGCTGTGTCGGCAAAGTTTTTATCTTCATCAAAGCGTACTTTGGCATTACGATAGAATTGTTCTAAATCCGCCAGTTCGAGATCTGCACGCCCGTTTTGCTGTTGTTCTATCAGGTAGGCGACCAGCATACCAAATTGTGTGCCCCAGTCACCTACATGATTTTGGGCAATAACTTTATGTCCGAGAAAAGTAAGTACCCGGTTAAGGCTGTCTCCTATGATGCTGGAGCGTAAATGACCTACGTGCATTTCTTTAGCCAGATTGGGTGATGAGTAATCTATAACTATTGTTTGTGGCTTGCTGTTTCTGGCAATGCCCAGATGCTCATCCTGCAATGAGGTCTTAATATATTGTGCCAGTTTTTCAGGGCGAAGTTTTAAGTTAATAAAACCAGGGCCGGCAACTCCTGCTGTGGCAATCAGTGGGTTCTGCTGTAATGCATCGGCAACTCTTTGTGCCAGTTCGCGAGGGTTTTGTTTGGTTTTTTTAGCGGCACCCATGACGCCGTTAATCTGATAATCGCCAAAGTCTCGATTTTTGGCTGGTTGCAGAATAATTGGCTGGCCTGTGAGCCCGTTTGCGCTAAATGCTTGTTCAACTTCAGCTGCAACTAGTTGATGTAATTTCATGTTGGTCTGATAAATAGGAAAATGGCTAATTTTCGCATAAATAAGCGTAAATCGCATTAGCGCAGCACAATGAATAAACAGACTTGACGGGAATAATGCCTAAATTAGTTAAGAAAAATTTTCTGTGGTTATAGCGGTTATAAAATAGTTATATAGGGGGTTAGGATTGTTATTTATAATAAATAAATTAAATAAAATCAAATATTTATATAAGTATATATAGTTGAATTATCGAACTCTTGATACATAACTGAATTATCGATAACTCCAAATTGAAAAATTAAATAAATCATAATGTTGCAAAAATAAAGTTGAATTATCGAACTTTTCATACATAGTTGAATTATCGATAACTCCAAATTAAAAAATTAAATAAATCATAATATTATAAAAATATAGTTGAATTATCGAACTCTTCATACATAACTGAATTATCGATAACTCCAAATTAAAAAATTAAATAAATCATAATGTTGCAAAAATAAAGTTGAATTATCGAACTTTTCATACATAGTTGAATTATCGATAACTCTAAATTAAAAAATTAAATAAATTATAATGTTATAAAAATATAGTCGAATTATCGAACTTTTGATTAAGAATACTATATCGATAAATGAATTGGTAATTATCAATTAGATTAACTGATTTATGCTGGATATTAGTTGTGCGTTTTTAGTGTGTAAATGGATAATGTTGTTAAAGTATACCGGATACCAGCCGGTATACTTTAACTGTGTGATGATCAGCCTACGCGATAAAAGGCCAGACTACCAAGCAAGTTTGGCCAGAGGGAAATGCGTTTATTTCCGCTCATTACTGCTCGTTGCAAAATTTTTAAATGATTTTTGGCACATAATTTATCAAAATCCTGAAGGGTGCACCAATGAATGTTCGGGGTGTTATACCATTGATAGGGCATGCGTTCGGATACCGGCATATGTCCGCCCAGTGCGATTTGCAGGCGGTTGCGCCAGTAGCCGAAATTGGGAAAGGTGACAATAGCTTCTGCGGCGACTCGTTTCATTTCCTGCAGGATGTTTTCCGTATTTTGCATAGACTGAATGGTTTGGCTCAAAACGATGATGTCAAAGCTGTTATCATTAAAATGTTGCAAACCGGCTTCCAGATCAGCCTGTATTACGTTGATGCCACGTTGCATAGCAGCTAATACGCTATTGGTATTAATTTCTAATCCATATCCCTGACAATTTTTGTGTCTGACTAGTGCGGCCAGCAGTTCTCCGTCTCCGCAGCCTAAATCCAGTACACGACTATTGGGTGTAATCCAGTCGAAAATCATTTGCAGGTCATCACGCAGTGGTACTGATGATATGTTCATTGTGTTAGTTCAGTGGCAATATTGTTGAAATAAATGCGGATAGCCGCCTGATAATCAGTATCTTCCATTAAAAAGGCATCATGTCCGTGAGCTGATTTAAGGGCAATATATTGCACGGGTTTGTTGGCCGCTACCAAAGCATCGAGTAATTCCTGTGAGCGTCTGGGTGAAAAACGCCAGTCGCTGCTGAAGCTGGCTATCAGTATTCTGGCCTGAATTGCCGATACTGCGGCTACCAGACTACCATCATAATCACGCGCCGGATCAAAATAATCAAGTGCTTTTGTCATCAGTAAATAACTATTGGCATCGAACACTTCGGCAAATTTATCGCCCTGATAGCGAAGATAGGATTCAACTTCAAATTCAACGTTGTAATCATACTGGTAGTTTGGTTGTCGCATCTGGCGCCCGAATTTTTTACCCAATCCGTCTTCTGCCAGATAGGTAATGTGTCCCATCATACGAGCGATACGCAAACCTCGTCGCGGAATTTTCTGCTGTTGCGCGTATTGTCCCTGACAAAAATCCGGATCGGTAAGAATGGCTTGTCTGGCTACATCATTAAAGGCAATATTTTGGGTAGATAATCGTGGAGCTGAGGCAATAATCAATGCATGTCTCAGGCGTTGCGGTTTGTCGATTGCCCATTGTAATGCCTGCATTCCGCCCAGACTTCCGCCCATAACCGCAGCCCATTTATCAATGCCGAAGCGGTCGGCCAGCATAGACTGACTTTCTACCCAGTCTTTTACGGTTACCATCGGAAAATCAGCACCGTAAGCTTTTCCTGTGTCCGGATTGATACTCAACGGACCGGTGCTGCCGTGACAGCCGCCCAGATTATTTAAGCCGACAACAAAAAAACGATTGGTATCAACAGGTTTTCCCGGACCAATCATATTATCCCACCAGCCGGGGTGTTTATCATTTTTACTATGGTAACCCGCTACATGGTGATTTCCTGACAGTGCATGACATATTAATACCGCATTACTTTTGTCTGCATTAAGTGTGCCGTAGGTTTCAATCATTAATTCAAACCGGGGCAGAATACAACCGTTTTGCAGGGTGAGCGGGCTGTCAAAAGACCACTTTTGCGGGGTTACAATGCCAATGCTGTCTATTTCTTTCATAGGATTAGTTAAAAGAATAGAAAACTGGCATTATAACGACTTTGTCTGGTTTGCACAGATATAACGTGTTTTGGAAAATAAATGATAGGCCGTTTGCTGCGTCTGTTTCTTTTTGTAATGTTATTGGGTGTTTTGCTTAAGTATATACTTGGAAGGCAGCAAAAACAGACGCTCGGATACTGGGTAAACTGTCTGGCGCTGGTGTTGATAGTAATTAGTTCGCTAATATTGCTGATATTTGTATTGAAATCTGTTTTGTATTAATCAGCATTAATACAAACAAGTGATAAAAAAAAAGCCGGTCTGATGTTTCAGGCCGGCCAGAGATATTTTCAGTATTTAAAGTAAGCTGCTCACTTCTGCTTTTTCTTCTTCAAGTTCAGCCAGTGTCTGATTAATACGCTGCTGACTGAATTCATCAATAGGTAAATCCTGAACAATAGTGTACTCGCCATTTTCACAAGTCATGGGAAAGCCGAATACTATTTCTTCCGGGATGCCATAAGAACCGTCTGAGGGTACGCCCATAGTAACCCATTCTCCATTACTGCCGATTACCCAGTCATGAATCTGATCGATAATTGCATTGGCGGCACTGGCAGCAGAAGACAGACCTCGTGCTTCAATGATGGCTGATCCGCGTTTGCCTACTTTAGGCAAATACTCTTTTACATACCAGTCCTGATCATTAATCATTTCTGCTACGTTTTCATTATCTATCCGGGCAAAGCGGTAATCAGTGTACATGGTAGGACTGTGATTTCCCCATACACACAGCTGTTTTATTTTGCTTACTGGTTTATTAATTTTTTCTGCCAGCTGACTAAGTGCGCGGTTCTGATCTAGACGCATCAGTGCGGTAAAATTTTTTGCCGGTAAATCAGGGGCAGACTTCATGGCGATATAAGCATTGGTATTGGCAGGATTACCTACAACAAGGACTTTCACATCGCGGCTGGCCACTTTATTCAGTGCTGCACCCTGTGTTTTGAAGATTTCGGCATTGGCCTGTAATAAGTCGCTGCGTTCCATACCTTTACTGCGCGGACGTGCACCGACGAGGATAGCTATATCTGCATCTTTGAATGCCACTTCAGGATCATGAGTCGCAAACATATCGGTGAGCAGGGGAAATGCGCAATCCTGTAATTCCATCATTACCCCCTGGGCAGCAGTTTGCGACTGAGGCAAATCAAGCAATTGCAGGATAACTGGAGTATCAGCTCCCAGCATATCACCGCTGGCAATCCGGAACAGTAAAGCATAACCAATCTGGCCGGTAGCACCCGTCACGGCAATGCGTACAGGTTTTTTCATAACATATCCTCTTAAAATAAAAACACGACTATAAATATTTTTTCTTGTCTTAAAGGTATTTAATATGTCTGTACTACAAGAATTTGGGCTGTATGATAGCAAAATTATTTTCAAAATTAAATTAATTGAAGTAATAGATTGATGCTTTTTTGAGAATATTAAGTGAGTTTTTCTGTGTTATCTTATGTCTTATATAAGACTTTATTTACATGAGTTTGAAATGTCGTACAATAGATTTAAAATCAGTTCGCTTAAAAGACACATTCCTTTATACCAGTCTGTAATGCAGCGGGTTTTTCATTTGCTTGCTGATGGTGATTTCAAGCCTGGTCAGCCTTTGCCTAGTGAATGGGATCTGGCCAGGCAGTGGAATGTAAGTCAGGGAACCGTGCGTAAAGGTCTGAGTGAACTGGCCGCGCGGGGTATTCTGCAGCGTTATCAGGGGGTAGGAACCTTTGTTACCCAGCAAAACTGGGACTGGGGATATTATCCTTTTACTGAAATTCCGGTATTGCAACAGGCTAAAACTGAGCAGGTTTGGCCGGTAGCTGAAGTTCTGAGTGTGACTGTTGCTGTTGCGGATGAAGAAACTGCTATGCAGTTAGGTATAAAAATCGCAGAACCGGTATGGAAAATTATGCTGCTATGGCGTACCGGTTATATTGAAGTGGCGGTGGATGAATTATTTTTACCTGTTGCGTTATTGCAGGATTTAAATGTACGTTTTATGCGCCGCCGCAGTAGTTTTTATGCTTTTTTGTTGCTTGAGTATGATGTTTTGATGGATACTTCGCGACAATGGCTTTGGCAGACAGTTCTGCGTCCTGAGATTGCCAGACTGTTGAAGGCAGATATGGCTTCGCATGCCCTTTGTATCGGGCGTTTGAGCCAGAGTGTCGACGGTGTTCCTTATGAATGGCGCCGGCGTTATTTACAACTTGGAAATCAGTCTTTGCAACTAAGTGGCAGCTCTGCTGAGTACTGATGCCGGTATTGTAAATAATTGGTGTGTAGTAATGTTGCCTGTTTGTTAAAAACTGGGTCAATTGCAGTAAATTTCGGTTGGGTGCGGCTTTGGTCGCTGGTTTTGAGTTTATATCTTCTAATAATACAAGAGGAGTCACCGATGCAAAAAGAAAGGCCAGTGTATCTGGATATACAAAAGATACGATTACCCATTCCGGGTATTGTGTCTATTTTTCATCGTTTTAGTGGTATCGCGCTATTTGTCTGTATTCCGCTGTTTTTATGGCTGTTTTCAGGTACGCTTTCCCATGAATCTGCGTTCAATACTTATCAGGAGCTTGTGCATCATCCTATGGTGAAGTGCATTCTTTTTGTTCTTTTGCTGGCATATGTTTACCACAGTCTGGCCGGTGTGCGCTTTTTGTTTATGGATATTCATAAAGGTACAGAACTAAAAACGGCACGCGCTTCGGCTAAAGCGGTGGTTATTTGTGCAATTGTATTGTCCGTTATTATTTATGGAGCGTGCTTGTTATCATGATTGATCGTAAATTAGCCGGCGCGCACTATGGTCTGCGCGATTGGATTATGCAGCGTATCACGGCAGTAATCATGCTGGTGTACTCAGTCTTGTTTTTAATTATGATTATCTGTTTACCGCATAGTTATCAGGAATGGCAGTGTTTCTTTGCTCAGACGTGGGTTCGTCTGATAACACAGATTTTTGTGCTGGCACTGGTATTGCATGCATGGGTTGGTATACGTGATTTGTGGATGGACTATATCAAACCAGCAGGTTTGCGCCTGTTTTTGCATGTTGCCACTATCCTGTGGCTGGTTGGCTGTCTGATTTATTCTGTTAAAGTGATTTGGGGGGTAGCATGAATATGCCCAAGAGTTTGCCGGTACGTCGTTTTGATGCAGTAATCGTAGGCGGCGGTGGTGCAGGGCTTCGTGCCGCTCTGCAATTATCTAAAGCAGGTTTAAATACAGTAGTGCTGTCTAAGGTTTTTCCAACCCGTTCTCATACGGTAGCTGCCCAGGGCGGGATTTCTGCTTCGCTGGGTAATGTACAGGAAGACCATTGGAACTGGCATATGTACGATACCGTTAAAGGTTCCGACTGGCTGGGTGATCAGGATGCAATCGAATTCATGACACGCCGCGCTCCTGATGCTGTAGTTGAACTTGAACATATGGGTATGCCGTTTGACCGGGTTGAATCCGGCAAAATTTATCAGCGCCCGTTTGGCGGACATACTGCTGAGTTTGGTAAACGTGCTGTAGAACGTGCCTGTGCAGTGGCAGACCGTACCGGTCATGCAATGCTGCATACCTTATATCAGCAAAATGTGCATGCAGAAACCCAGTTTTTTGTGGAATGGGCTGCTCTGGATCTGATTCGGGATTCAGAAGGTGTGGTAATCGGGGTTATTGCAATGGAAATGGAAACGGGTGAAGTTTTCATTTTGCATGCAAAGGCTGTACTTTTTGCTACTGGCGGTGCCGGACGTATCTATGCTTCTTCTACCAATGCCTATATGAATACTGGTGATGGTCTGGGTATGGCTGCCCGTGCAGGTATTCCTCTGGAAGACATGGAGTTCTGGCAATTCCATCCTACTGGTGTGGCGGGTGCCGGGGTGCTGATTACTGAAGGTGTGCGCGGTGAAGGCGGAATTTTGCTTAACAGTGAGGGCGAACGCTTTATGGAACGTTATGCGCCAACTGTAAAAGATCTGGCCTGTCGTGATGTGGTGTCCCGTGCAATGGCTATTGAAATTCATGAAGGCCGTGGAGTAGGTAAAAATAAAGACCATGTACTGCTGAAAGTGGACCATCTTGGCGCAGAAAAAATTATGGAAAAACTGCCGGGTATCCGCGAGATTTCCATTCAATTTGCCGGTGTGGACCCAATTAAAGATCCGATTCCGGTGGTTCCGACCTGCCACTATATGATGGGCGGTATTCCTACTAATTATCATGGTCAGGTGGTAATGGCCAAAGGTGATGATCTGGAAGCTCCAGTTCCCGGTTTCTATGCAGCAGGTGAATGTGCCTGTGCTTCAGTGCATGGTGCAAACCGTCTGGGTACCAATTCTTTACTTGACCTTGTGGTGTTCGGGAAAGCAGCCGGCGATCATATGATTGACTACATCAAAAAGCAGGTAGCACACCGTGAGTTGCCGGCAGATGTTGGTGAAAAAACACTTGCACGTCTAAGCCGTCTGGAAAATCAGACTAATGGTGAAGAGGTATCTGAAGTACGTAATGATTTGCAGCGGTGTGTACAGTCACATGCCGGGGTATTCCGTACAGATGCTCTGCTGAAAGAAGGAATTGAAAAAATCAATGAAATTGCCGAACGTGTAGCCAAAACCCAGATTCACGATAAGAGTAAGGTTTGGAATACTGCACGGCTGGAAGCGCTGGAGCTGGATAATCTGATTGAAGTGGCTCAGGCGACCCTGGTTTCTGCTGAGGCACGTAAAGAATCACGCGGAGCACATGCTTCCGATGATCATCCGAACCGTGATGATGAAAACTGGATGAAACACACATTGTACTACGCTGAAGATCAGCATCTGGAATATAAACCAGTACACACTAAACCTCTGAGTGTGGAATACATAAAACCAGCTGAACGCGTTTACTAAGGAACTATCAAGATGGAAAAAATCCGCTTCCAGGTGTACCGCTATAATCCCGATGTGGATGATAAGCCGTACATGAAAGATTATGAACTCGAAATTGAACCGACTGATGTAAAGCTGTTGGATGCGCTGATTAAACTTAAAGCGCAGGATGACAGTTTGTCATTCCGCCGTTCCTGCCGCGAAGGTATTTGCGGTTCTGATGGTATGAATATTAATGGTAAAAATGGTCTGGCATGTCTGACTGATATTCGCAGTCTAAAACAGCCGATAGTGTTAAAACCGTTACCTGCTTTGCCGGTTATCCGTGATCTGATTGTTGATTTTACTCAGTTCTTCAATCAATACCATTCAATTAAACCCTATGTGATCAATGATACAGCTGCTCCGACACGTGAACGTTTGCAGTCACAGGCTGAGCGTAAAGAGCTGGATGGTTTATATGAATGTATTCTGTGCGCCTGCTGTTCTACTTCTTGTCCTTCTTTCTGGTGGAATCCTGACAAATTTGTTGGTCCTTCAGGTTTGCTGAATGCTTACCGCTTTATTGCTGATACTCGTGATACGCGCACCAATGAACGTCTGGACAATCTGAATGATCCTTACCGTCTGTTCCGTTGTCATACGATCATGAATTGTGTGGATGTTTGCCCTAAACATCTGAATCCGACTCGTGCTATCGGTAAGATTAAAGATTTAATGTTGAGAAGAGCTATCTGATGCAGGATTTTGATGATAATGCCAAACGCCGCATACGCTGGCTAACCCGACGCGGTTTACTCGAGCTGGATATTATTCTGGGCCGGTTTATGACTCATGCTTTTGATCAGTTATGTAACGAAGAGTTAGCTGTGTTTGTGGCATTAATGGATTTGCCTGATCCGGAAATTCTGGCGTTAATCAATCAGTCTGAGGGTTGTACTGACTCTGAATTTGAGTCTGTTCTGGCTAAAATCAGGCAGGCTCAGTAGCTGTAAATACATTGCTTTTGTTAACGTATTTAAGTTTAGTTTATTTAAATAGAAAAATTGAAAATTAAGGAGTTATGGATGACTAAGAAAGCTATACTGAGCATTGAGGGGCAAGAGCCTTTTGAGATGCCGGTTTTGTCTGGCAGTTTGGGTCCGGATGTAGTGGACATTCGTAAACTGTATGGTGAGACCGGGACATTTATGTTTGATCCCGGGTTTACTTCAACCGCATCCTGTGAATCCAAAATCACTTTCATTGATGGTGAAAAGGGGCAGTTATATTATCGGGGATATCCTATTGAGCAGCTGGCTGAACACAGTGATTATCTGGAAACATGCTATCTGCTCGTATATGGTGAATTACCTGATGCAGTCGAAAAACAGAAATTTGAACTGGGTGTTTTGCGCCATAATATGGTGCATGAACAATTAACCTGGTTTTTCAGGGGTTTTCGTCGTGATGCTCATCCGATGTCAATGATGGTCGGGGTAGTAGGTGCACTGGCTGCATTCTATCAGGACAGTTTGGATATCAATAATCCTGAACACCGCCGAATTGCGGAATACCGCATGATTGCCAAGATTCCGACTCTCGCAGCTATGTGTTACCGCTACTCAAAAGGATTGCCATTTAATTATCCGCGGAACAATCTGACTTATACCGGTAATTTCCTGCATATGATGTTTGCTAAACCAACTGAGGATTATGTTGTTAATCCTGTGCTGGAACGTGCTTTAGACCGGATTTTCATTTTGCATGCGGATCATGAGCAGAATGCATCTACTTCTACAGTACGCATTGCCGGCTCTTCCGGGGCAAATCCGTTTGCATGTATTGCTGCCGGGATTGCCTGCCTGTGGGGACCTGCTCATGGTGGTGCCAATGAAGCTGTATTGAAAATGCTGGATGAAATTGGTGATGTGTCCCGCGTTGAAGAATTTATGCAGGGAGTTAAAGAAAAGCGTTATCGTCTGATGGGTTTTGGACATCGCGTGTACAAAAATATGGATCCGCGTGCCAAAATCATGAAGCAGACATGTGATGAAGTGTTAAAAGAACTGGGATTGCATGATAGCCCTAAATTCAAGCTGGCAATGGCTCTGGAAAAAATTGCGCTTGAAGATCCTTATTTTGTTGAACGCAAACTTTATCCGAACGTGGATTTTTACTCCGGTATTGTGCTGAGTGCTCTGGGTATTCCGGTAACTATGTTTACCGTGCTGTTTGCACTGGCACGCACAGTAGGCTGGGTATCACACTGGCACGAAATGATAGCTGATCCGAATCAGAAAATCGGTCGTCCGCGTCAGCTGTATACAGGATCCGGTCGGCGCGATTATCTCCCAGTGGATAAACGCTAGTTATTTATGTATTCAGGCAGCTTTATTGCTGCCTGAAGCATACTGATGCTTCATCACCATGCTTATGCGTGGTGATCTGGAATCGGTATGTTGATATGCGGTAATCTGGAATCGGCAATCGATTCTTTATTGGTAGGGGATAGTGATATTCCTGTTTTATTAGTTTGAGGTAAAAAGGATTTTTACCATGATGGAAGAACAAACCAATCTTTCTTATTTATATGGTGCCAATGCTCCTTATATTGAGGAGCTTTACGAGAGCTACCTAAAGGATCGTGATTCAGTTGACGAATACTGGAAAGATTATTTTGACAAAGTAGCTGCATTACCGGGCTATGTTGCCAAGGATATACCGCAATTACCGATTCAGGAATCTTTTGTTAATCTGTCCAGACAGCATGCTGCTACTCAGGGTAGTGTTGATTTAAATGTATTGCAAAAGCAGGTATCAGTATTAAATCTGATGAACGCTTATCGTATCCTCGGCGCGCGTAATGCAAATCTGGATCCGTTAAAACGCCGTCCTAAAGAATATCTGGCTGAACTTGACCCGGCACAATACGGGCTGACTGCGGCAGATATGTCTACTAAATTTTATACCGGCAGCGATTTTGGAAGCAGTCCTAAACTGCCTTTATCTGAAATTATTAACCGCCTGGATCAGACTTATTGCAGCACCGTGGGTGTTGAGTATATGCATATTACCCGGCCGGATGAACGCAACTGGGTACAAGAGCGGGTGGAAAAAGATTTATCAGTTTCCAGTTATACGCCTGAACACAAACGTCGCATTCTGAAGCAGCTGACTGCGGCTGAAACGCTTGAACGCTATTTGCACACCCGTTATGTCGGTCAGAAACGCTTTTCGCTTGAAGGTGGTGAAAGTACAATTGTCGCCCTTGATTATCTGATTCAGCACTGTGGTAGTCAGGGTGTTGAAGAAGTTATGATTGGCATGGCCCATCGCGGCCGCCTGAATGTACTGGTAAATATTCTGGGTAAAGAACCCCGTGATTTATTCAGCGAATTTGAAGGTAAATATACAACTACTCTGCCAAGTGGTGATGTGAAATATCATATGGGTTTCACTTCTGATCTGGCTACCGGTAACGGTCCTTTACACGTTTCACTGGCTTTCAATCCTTCTCATCTGGAAATTGTTAACCCTGTTGTCGAAGGGGCAGTACGTGCGCGGCAGAAACGCCGTGGTGAATCCGGTCGTAATGCGGTATTGCCGGTATTGATTCATGGTGATTCTGCATTTATTGGTCTGGGTGTCAATCAGGCTAATTTCAATCTGTCACAAACCCGCGGCTATACTACTGGCGGTACTATCCATATTGTCATCAATAATCAAATTGGTTTTACGACTTCTGATTTACGTGACACTCGTTCTACGGTTTACTGCACTGATCTGGCTAAAATGGTTGACGCGCCGATTTTCCATGTGAACGGTGATGATCCTGAAGCAGTAAGCTATGTAATGGGTCTGGCAATGGATTACCGTAAGTCTTTCGGTAAAGACGTGGTGGTGGATATTGTCTGCTTCCGTAAACTGGGTCACAACGAAGGTGATGATCCGATGCTGACTCAGCCAATGATGTATAACAAAATTCATCAGCATCCGGGCACCCGTTCTCTGTATTCTGATCGCCTGGTAAGTGAAAATGTCATTACTAAAGAACAGGCTGAGGGACTGATTCAGGCTTACCGTGATGCACTGGATAAAGGTGAGCATGTTGAGCAGACTACTCTGACTGATTATAACCATAAGTATGCAGTAGACTGGACACCTTATATGGGTACCCACTGGAATCATCCGGTTGAAACCGGTATTCCTGCTGCCGATATTAAACGTCTTGCTGAAAAATTTACTGCATTGCCGGAAGGGTTTACTCCGCATAATACGGTGAAAAAAATGCTGGCCGGTCGTATGGCGATGGCAGAAGGTACGCAGCCGGTAGACTGGGGTATGGCAGAAACTCTGGCTTATGCCAGTTTGGTAACTAATGGTAATGGTGTACGCATTTCCGGCGAGGACTCCGGTCGTGGTACTTTCTCACACCGTCATGCAGTATTGCACGATCAGAAACGTGAAAAAAGTGATGCCGGGGCTTATGTACCATTGCGTAATCTGAGCGAAAATCAGGCTTCTTTCTTAGTAATTGATTCTATTCTGAATGAAGAAGCTGTATTGGCTTATGAATACGGGTTTGCCTGCAGTGCGCCTGACCAGCTGGTTATCTGGGAAGGGCAGTTTGGCGACTTTGCCAATGGTGCTCAGGTTGCCATTGACCAGTTTGTCACTTCCGGTGAAACCAAATGGGGACGTTTATGCGGTCTGACGGTTATTCTGCCGCATGGTTATGATGGTCAGGGTCCGGAACACTCTTCTGGTCGTCTGGAACGCTGGCTGCAATTATGCTCTGAAGAGAATATTCAGGTTGTCATGCCGTCTGAGGCTTCTCAGATGTTCCACCTGCTGCGCCGTCAGGTATTACGTCCATACCGTAAACCACTGGTTATTTTCATGTCTAAACGTCTGCTGCGCTTTAATGAATCCATGAGCCAGCTCAGTGACTTTACTGAAGGCCACGTTTTCCGCCCGGTTATCGGCGATCAGGTTGAAGGTAATGAAAATAGTGTTAAGCGAGTGATTTTGTGTGCCGGACAGGTTTATTACGATATCAATAAAGCACGTCTTGAACGTGATCTGGGTAAAGACATTGCGATTATCCGCGTAGAACAGTTATATCCGTTCCCGTACGAACAGCTGGCTGCTGAACTGAGCCGTTATCCTAATGCAACTGAAATTCTTTGGGCTCAGGAAGAACCGAGAAATCAGGGTGCCTGGTTCCAGATTCGCCATCGCATTGAAAAGATTGCTGGTAGCAAGCAAAAGGTTATTTTTGCAGGCCGTCCGGCTAGTGCCTCACCAGCAGTGGGTTACATGAGTAAACACGTTGCCCAGCTTAAACAGCTGGTTGATGATGCGTTGGACTTAAAGTAATCCGAATCTGTTATGAATAACTGGCCACTGTAGTGGTGGCCGATACCCTTTTTTTAGGAGTAATCCATGATTATTGATGTAACCGTTCCTATGCTTCCGGAAAGTGTGACCGAAGCTACCCTGATGACCTGGAATAAAAAAGTGGGTGATTTCGTACAGCGTGACGAAAACCTGATTGATCTGGAAACAGATAAAGTTGTACTGGAATTACCGGCTCAGCAGGCAGGTAAACTGGTTGAAATCATTGAAGCAGATGGTGCTACCGTAACTGCCGGTCAGTTACTGGCAAAAATCGATACTTCAGCTACTGCTGAAGCCACAGCTCCGGCAGCAGCCGCTGCTGAAACTGCTCCGGCAGCTGCTGCAACTCAGACTGCCGCTCCGGCTAATCAGTCTCAGGCTGGTGTTGCCATGCCTGCTGCTGCCAAACTGGCAGCCGAAAAAGGTGTGAATACTGCTAATATTCAGGGTTCAGGCCGTGACGGACGTGTACTTAAAGAAGATGTTGCCGCTGCTGCTTCAGCTCTGGCTGCTGCTCCGGTTATGGCAACCAGCAAAGCCTCTGCACCTTCTACAACCGGTGAACGTGTGGAACAGCGTGTACCTATGTCGCGTCTGCGTTCTCGTGTTGCTGAGCGCTTATTACAGTCACAGCACGAAAATGCTATTCTGACAACATTTAATGAAGTGAACATGAAGCCGGTTATGGATTTACGTAACCGTTATAAAGAACAGTTCCAGAAAGAGTATGGTGTTAAACTGGGCTTTATGTCTTTCTTTGTTAAAGCTGCTGTTGCCGCATTGAAAAAATATCCGGTTGTTAATGCTTCTATTGATGGTACTGATGTTGTATACCATGGTTATTTTGATATTGGTATCGCGATTGGCAGCCCGCGCGGCCTGGTTGTACCGATTCTGCGTGATGCAGATCAGATGAGCATAGCCGATATCGAACAGGCTATTCATGATTATGCAGTTAAAGCGAAAGACGGCAAGCTGGCACTTGAAGACCTGACTGGTGGTACCTTCAGTATTACCAATGGCGGGACTTTCGGTTCTATGATGTCTACACCGATTATTAATCCGCCTCAATCTGCTATTTTAGGCATGCATGCGACTAAAGAACGTGCTGTAGTAGAAAATGGTCAGGTTGTTGTACGTCCGATGATGTATCTGGCTCTTTCTTACGACCACCGTTTGATAGATGGACGTGAAGCCGTACTGACTCTGGTAGCTATTAAGGATGCTCTGGAAGATCCTGCCCGTCTGTTGCTTGAACTGTAAGCAAATAAACTGGCTGCTATAGTTAGTATTTTTATCTGGCAGGCAATAATAACAACCGTAATGATGGCCGCCACACATTATCAAATGGCGTTTGTGCCGCATTACGGTTTATTTTATCAGTCAGAAATATTCATGATTGAAAGGAATTTTAATGTCTCAATTTGACGTTGTGGTAATTGGTGCAGGTCCTGGCGGCTATGTCGCTGCTATTCGTGCAGCTGAGCTGGGTTTTAAAACTGCTTGTATTGATGCCGGCTTGAATAAACAGGGTGATGCACCGGCATTGGGCGGTACCTGTCTGAATGTTGGCTGTATTCCTTCTAAAGCTTTATTACAGACCAGTGAAAATTACCATGCAGCGCAAACTGAATTTGCCGAACATGGTATTGATGTTCAGGTTAAAGGCTTTGATGCCAGAAAAATGATTGAACGTAAAGATGCCATTGTAAGTAAACTGACTAATGGTATTGGTTTTCTGTTTAAAAAAGATAAAGTAGAAAGTATTTTTGGCCGGGGTTCTCTGCAAGGGCAGGCTGATGGTTTATGGCAGATTGAAGTTGATACTAATGGTAACAAGCAACAGATAACTGCCAAACATGTAATTGTGGCGACAGGATCTTTACCTCGCCCGCTGCCTTTAACTGAAATCGACAATGTTAATGTACTGGATAATGAAGGTGCGCTGAATCTTGAAGCGGTACCGGCTAAACTGGGCATGATTGGTTCCGGTGTTATCGGGCTTGAAATGGGTTCAGTTTGGAATCGTCTCGGTTCTGAGGTGACTATTCTGGAAGCAATGCCGTCCTTCCTTGCTGCAGCTGATCAGCAGGTAGCGAAGGAAGCTTTCAAAATTTTCACTAAAGAACAAGGTCTTAATATTCACCTTGGCGTAATGGTTAAAGAAATTGTTAAAGGTGAAAACAATGTCACTGTTAAATATACAGTTGACGGTGAAGAAAAAACTGAAACTTTTGATAAACTGGTTATTGCTATCGGACGTATTCCTAATACTAATGGTCTGAATGCTGAAGCTGTTGGTCTGCAAAAAGATGAACGTGGCTTTATTGTTGTTGATGATGAATGCCGCACCAATTTGCCAAACGTCTGGGCAATTGGTGACGTGGTTCGTGGTCCGATGCTGGCGCATAAAGCTTCCGCTGAAGGCGTTGCTGTGGCTGAACGAATTGCCGGTCAGAAACCTTTTGTAGATATGAACACTATTCCTGCGGCTATGTATACTCATCCGGAAATTGCATGGGTTGGCCAGACCGAAGAACAGCTAAAAGCTGCCGGTGTAAAATACAAAAAAGGTCAGTCCAGCTTTGCTGCCAACGGCCGCGCCCTGGGTATGGGTCAGGCTAAGGGATTTGTGAAAATTCTGGCTGATGCAGATACTGATCGTGTACTGGGTGTGCATATTATTGGACCTGTTGCATCAGAACTGATTGCCGAAGCCGTTATGGCAATGGATTTCAAAGCTTCCAGCGAAGATATTACCCGAATTGTTCACGCTCATCCTACTTTATCTGAAGTGACTCATGAAGCAGCATCTTCAGTTAAATAAGTTTTAAATATTGTCCAAAAATAGCCCGTATCCGTGAGGATACGGGTTTTTTAGTGGATTATTGTGTATTGCTTTTTTATCTATTTGTACTATTTATTTGTCCTATCTATTTGTATTATATAATTATTTTTGTAGGTTTTTGTTTTGTTTTATTGTAATATCTGTAATATTGCTATTTTATTCATTAGAAAAAACTAAATCAGGGAAGAAATATGGCGCATAATTACAGTATTTTTCATGTTGAAGAACCGTTCAATGAGTTATCTGCGGGTGCTTTAGCTCAAAAGGACTATTATTATTATAATCAGTTAAGAACATGGAAATTTAAGGATGAACTTTTTCCTTTTAATGATATACATCATAAAAAATATGATGTCCGTGACGGTAGCGACTGGGACAGTGTGTTAAAACCTCGTATTAAAGAGCGTCTGGACAAAGCTGATAATATAATTTTGTTTTTGAGTGAAAATACTTTTCAGTCCAGAGGGGTAAAAGAAGAATTGGAGTATGGTATAGGATATCTGAAATTACCGGTTATTGTGCTGTATGCAGACATACAGGATAAAAAACTTATGATGGTAGAGGGTAAAAAAGACATGAGTTTTAAGGTACATTATTTTATAAATAAATTACCCTTATTCAAACAATTGAAATCGCAAGTTCCTGTGTTGCATGTACCGCTAAATAAAGAAATGGTATCTAAAGCCTTAAAGAAAAATAATTTTGTTAAAAATAGTCATCTTAGTCCGAATAATTATATGCTAAATGATTAAAATATAATTATTTTTAATCGTTATAAATTTTAATGTATTTTAGAATCTGAATATTATTACCTATTAAGGTTAAAGAATTATTCCTGCCAGTGTTTTTTTATTTTATCAAGTGCTCTGCGATCACGTTTGGTGGGTCTGCCGTCCGGATATGCAGCAGTTATCTGACTTGCCTGATTTAAAGCCTTGATCTCTTCACGCTTAGCGATGCTATTGTTGTCTTCGCTATAAAGTAAACGGGCTTCAGGAGCCGGGCGGCGCATATGATTTAATCGTTTTACCTGAATTTTGTAAGGAAGAGAATTTAGAGTTAAATCAATGGTATCACCAATCTGAATATTCTTACTGTTTTTGACTTTGGCGCCGTTGACCTGTACCCGTCCCAGTTCAATGTGTTTTTGTGCCAGTGCGCGGGTTTTAAAGAATCTTGCAGCCCAAAGCCATTTATCCAGACGCATTGCTACTGTGCTGATATTGTTGCTGTTATTCATATAATTTATATATTCCTGCTTGTAATTTTTATTTATTTTAGTTGCTGATAATTGTTGGATTAAATAATTTAGCTTATTTAAAACAGATTTTGCGCGAAATGTATAAGTTTAATCCGGATTAACAGAAATTTTGTCGGTTATATTGAAAACTTGACGTAAATAAGCCAGAAAAGTGCTGTTGTCTGTCATGGTTTTACCTGGCGAATCCGATATTTTGGCCACAGACTGGCCATTACATTCAACAAGTTTTAATACGATATTCAATGGGGTTAAGCCCATATCATTGGTAAAATTGGTACCGATACCAAAGCTGGTTTTGAAACGGCTGTTAAAATGAATATATAAGTCCCACGCGCGTTGTAAATCCAGACTGTCGCTGAAAGTCAGCATTTTGGTACGGGTATCTATTTTGAATTTCTGATAATGGGCATAGGCTTTTTCACCCCAGATATACGGATCACCGCTATCGTGGCGCAGTCCATCAAATAATTTGGCAAAATACAGATCGAAATCACACAAAAATGCATCCATACCGACTACATCTGTTAAGGCAATACCCAAATCACCACGATACTCATGTACCCAGGCTTCCAGTGCCGCTTTCTGAAAATCACGTAACCGGACATCTAAAGCCTGAAAAGCCTGCAAAAATTCATGAGCCATAGTGCCAATCGGAATCAAATTGAGTTCTTTGGCGATATGTACGTTGCTGGTTCCTCTGAAAACGCCGGGAGCCGCCTCATGAAGGGTTTTAATCACATGTTTTTGCCATGAATAACGATAACGCCTCCGGGTACCAAAATCGGAAACAACAAAAGGAGAGTTGTAATGGTGCTGTTCATTTGCATAGTGATGAATCAGTTCGGCCTTTGCTTGCAGACGACGCTCTCCCTCTGCCAGTATTTCCGGAGATTCCAGCCGATGAAAGTACAATTCGTTAACAATAGACAGCACAAATATTTCGAAAAACATTGCCTGAATAATCGGTCCTTCAATGCGGATATTCAGGTATTGATTATCATCTACAGAAGTTTTGATAAAACGCCTTTTTAGTTGAAACAGCTCCATATAGTCGACGAAATCACTTTTAATAAAACGCAGGCTGCGCAAATATTGCAATTCATCTTCAGTGAATTTCATCTGGCATAGCCGGTCAAGCTCCCAGTCAAGTTCTTCTAAAATTTCACCAAGCGGGTAGGCTGTTTCATGATTGTTACGGCAACGAAACTCATAGACACCGGTTGCCTGAGGGAATTGATGCAATACTACCTGAAGCATAGTGAATTTATATAAATCTGTATCCAGTAAAGACTGGATAATGGGCGGACGGTTGGTATCTATGGTCATATTGCTGGAGCAATTCATAAAAATAATTAATATGTATTATGCAGAAATATATGTACTGAATTCTGTTTCAGGATTGTTACAGAATTTTTTATCCGCATCTCAAAATTTGAGCTCATTCATTTAACAATCCTCATTCATTCGGGGCTAAACTTTCCGCTCCTGTTTCCATTTGAGAAATGGGTTTTATCAGCATAGTTGTAATCTTTACCCGGCTGCTGTGCAGTTCGTTTGAATAACTGTAACATGATTTATTATTACAGTTGCGTTGCTTGAATATAATTTACTATCAGTATTGTTTCTGATCTGCTTTGGATTTGCTTAAACTGGGATTGAGCTTAATTTCATGTTCAGCCGAGATTTAATACTGTTTACTTTTGAAAAGCTTTTTATCAGTTAGCAATTGCCGGCATTTGCAGATGTGCCCGTGCAAAAGCTATGGGTTTATCTGACTGAGCCTGCCACATAGTTGCAGTAACATGTGAAATGCGCTTTCCGGCATGCATAATTTCACATTGTGCATAACTGTCTACAGGTTTACCGCTTAATAAATAATCCGTTGAGTAGTCAATAATCTGGGCAGATTCTTGCAGGTTTTGCTGCTCCATCAGATATAAGCTGATACAACTCTGTAAAAAGCCGCCAATCAGCCCCCCATGCAGTGCAGGCAGGAAAATGTTACCAATATTTTGTCTGGCAAAAGGCAAGCTGTACAGACGTTTATTAAGGCTATCCGTACCAATTTGCAGATTGATAGCTGCACAGTACGGTATGCACTGATGAGCTTGAATAGTCAGCTGTTCATCCGGTTGAAAAATTGTTGGGTTCATTTTGCCTGCTCCTGTTGCAGATACGCCTGTAATGCTTGCTGTTCTGCTTGGGTTAACGGGTTATGAATAAAAGTAGACATTCCCAGTGCAAATGGCCGGGTTTCATCATTTTGAAAGCAATGGCTGCGGATAAAGGCAATTGAACCTTCCTGCCGGTAACAGTGTGCACGTACATGTATAGGCTGATCAGGCACTGGCTGCATCAGATAATCTATGCGCATATCCAGTGTAGCAGTCGTTTCAAACTGTTGAAACAATGCTGCTAATGTACAGGCGGAAGCCATATCTACCAGAGTAGTAATAACGCCGCCATGAATATTGCCGGTTTTCGGACTTTCCAGCAATTCGTCGCGCCAGTCTACCGAAATAACAGGTTCATCTGTACTACTGTCACCGTAGATTTTTAACCAGCGGCAATGCGGAATATTTAAGTAATGATTAAACAGAGTTTGAAATAATACAGGGTTAGCAGGCATAAGATTATCCTGATTGGAATATTAACTGTTATATTAGGGTTTTTTACAGTTATTGTCACTAGAATGCTGGTTTATTAATCAATTCTTGATTGTTGCCGGATTCGATACCGGCAGTCTGGATAGAGATCGGATCTCCAGTACTATGCTGGGTAATAAATACAAGCCCTTCTTTGGCCAGTTCCAGTAATGCTATGAAGGTGGTGACAACCAATGCCATACTGTCGTCATGCTTAAAGAGTTCTGTGAAATAACAGTGCTGCCGGGTTTGCAGGAAGCGCAGGACAACGGTCATCTGAGCCCGTACTGATAATGTTTCTTTGACCACATTATGGCTACGATTGTGCTGAGAGCGGGCAAGTATCGCCAGCCATGCCCGGGATAAATCAGCTACTTGTACATGCGGTGGTTGCGTTACGGCTACCAGTTCAACTGGTAACCATGCCCAGCCGAAATCACGTCCGGCACGGGGTAAAGCATCCAGACCGGCTGCAGCCAGCTTCATTTGCTCATAGGCAAGCAGACGGCGAACCAATTCAGCACGCGGATCGGCTACTTCTTCTTCGCTGGCGGGCGGAGCAGGGAGAAGTAAACGGGTTTTAATTTCAATCAGCACCGCAGCCATTAGCAAATATTCAGCGGTTAAATCCAGCTCATGCTGTTGCATCTGATGAATATAGGACAAATACTGCTCAGTAACAGTAAGCATGGGAATATCCAGTACATCAATATTTTGCTTACGAATCAGATACAGTAATAAATCGAGCGGACCTTCAAAGCTTTGTAATACCACTTGAAGTGCATCCGGGGGAATAAACAGGTCCTGTGGAATTTCGGTAACAGGCTGTCCGAAAAGCATAGCAACGGTTTTATCCGCTATACTTTCTTTACTCATGTTATGGTTCAGTGTTTGCACAGATATTCCAGACAAGCCTGAGTACAGCGCAAACCGAAGCTGGCTGTTACTACTATGGAGGCGCCATAACCGGCGCAGGAAAGACCTTGCGGAGCAGTTTGTTCTGTTAGGCAGATACCAGATTGAGGCGGAGTTATAGCCTCGCTGGAATAAATACAGGGGATGTGCATTTTATCTGCTGGCTGACGGCTAAAACCATAGTGTTTACGTAATGTATAACGCATATTTGCCAGCATGCGGTCATGGGTTACTCTGCTTAAATCAGCGCATTGAATCAAACCGGCATCTTTTTGTCCGCCTGCTCCCCCGGAAACAATAAAAGGCTGGTTTCGGGAGGTAAAAAATGCAGCCATGGCCGCTTTTACGCGTACCTGATCAATAGCATCTATTACGAAATCGAACGGCTGGCTGAATATATGTTCGATATTATCTGCTTCCACAAAATCTTCAATGCAGGTAACCTGACAATCTGGATTAATATCAGCAATACGTTCGGCCAGAGCTTCGACTTTGGGTTTGCCAATCAGGCTGATTAAGGCTGGAAGCTGGCGATTGATATTTGATTCGGCTACATTATCCAGGTCAATCAGGGTCAGATAACCAATACCACTTCGTGCCAGAGCTTCTACTGCCCATGAGCCGACGCCGCCCACTCCGACTATACACACATGAGCCGAGGCAAAACGCTGTAGGCAATCTTCACCGTACAGTCTGGCAATGCCGCCGAAGCGACGTTGATAATTTGTAGAAAAAGTGAGTATATGCGACACGTAAATTAAATCCGTAAAGCTGTTTTGTACAGGTAATGGTATTATACTGTATCTGCCATGTGATTCGAATTGCTAAAAAGATAGGAGGGTTTCATGTATAGACATTTACTGGTAGCGGTAGATGGCAGCCATACTTCGGAAAATGCTTTAGATCATGCTATTGGTCTGGCTAAGGGTGAGGATGCAGAATTAACTGTCGTGAATGTTGCCAATCCGACTGAATATATGGCTTTGGCTCCTGAGTTTCTCCAGCATGAAAGTTATGAAGCTGCTGCGTTGTCAGAAGGCAATACTGTACTGGATGCAGCAATCGAAAAAGCAAAAGCAGCTTTACCGGAAAATAAAGTTCACCGGCATTTGCTGATTGCCAATAAAGGGGCAAGAGAAATGGCTCAGATGCTGGTTGATTACGCTGACGGACATGGCAGTGATCTGATTATTCTTGGTACTCACGGACGCAGTGGTCTGATGCATTTGTTAATGGGTAGTTTTGCCGAAACTGTCATGCGTGAAACCAATCTGCCGTTACTGATTATTCGCAGTGAATCCAAAAATGAAGGTTAAATAGTTTGATTTTATAAGTTAGTATAAAGTCACAGCTGAAAAATAAAGCTGAATCCGTAACAAATCGGGTTCAGCTTTTTAGCTATTTATCTGAATTGCATTAACCGCACAATAACTTAAAAAGTATTCTGGCAAATTTAGCGAATATATTTTTTATGAATATCTCTGAATAGCGGGTTATTGGCACTACCCAGCCATTCAAATGCAATCATCTCACGGCTGACAATTTCACAACCAGCCTCCTGCATTCGTGCCAGACCTAATTTAACATCTTCCGGTTTGCGAGAGCTGACTGCATCAGCAACCACAAAAACCTCATAGCCATGTGCGCGCAGATCCAGAGCTGTCTGCAGAACACAGATATGAGCTTCAATACCGGATATGATGATCTGGTTAGCCTGTTGCAGGCTGTCTTCATTCAGCACACCGGCAGCATATACAGAAAAACTTTGTTTCTGGACAATTCTTGCTTGTGGTGCAGCAGTGATGATTTCTTCACGAGTTGCACCGATTTTATCGACACAATGTTCACTGATTAGGGTAGGAATCGCCATATCATGCGCCAGACCGGCCAGCCAGATATTATTGGCCAGCAATTCTTCCGTGTTGTTTAAAGCAGGCAACAGGCGTGTTTGTAAATCAATCATTAATACTGCGGAACGTTTACTGTCTAACAACATAATGTGCTTTCAGAAAGGTTAAATAATCTGCATGTAAATTATGCAGTATTTATATGTAGCTTAAGGTAAACACAGGTTAATCAGAGCAATAATGCTCACTGGCTGTACTAGCGGGCGGGGACGGTACCCATGCGTTCTGTCAGGGTGGTTCTGGGTTCACCAAACAGATTGGCGTAATAAGTCGTATTGGCCATTACATTTTTAACATAAGTTCGCGTTTCATCAAAAGGTATCGTTTCCGCATAAATTGCTCCTTCAAGAGGCGTATTAGCCTGCCAGCGACGAGCACGTCCGGGGCCGGCATTGTAGCCGGCTGTGGCCAATACTTCATCGGCAAATTGTTTACGTACGCTACTCATATACCATGTACCCATACGAATATTTCCGCTCATGGTATACAGCTCGCTGCTGTCCATACCCAGACGTTTGGCTATATCGCGAGCTGTAGCCGGCATGACCTGCATCAGTCCGGTCGCGCCAACACTGGATCGTGCACCAATCATAAAACGGCTTTCCTGCCGGATTAAGCCATACACCCAGGCAGGATCGATGCCGACTTGCTGAGCAAACGGAACAGTCAGTTCTTTAAATGGTGCCGGATAGCGCAATTCATAATTAAGCTGGTTATCAGCCCGGTCTGCACTATAGATACTCATTTCATAAAAACCATTGTTTTCGGCTAATGTTGCGGCAGCAATTAAGGTGTCATCATTGAAATTACGTGTCGCATAGCGCCATTCCTGCTGAGCCTGACGTCGCATTGTCCAGTTGTTTTCAGCCTGTGCAGTTTTAAATAAAGTCAGGGAACGGTCAATATTGCCATCAGTTGCTATTTTGCCTTGAATTTGCTGGCTACTTTTAGCAACAGTGTTTTGAACACTTGCTTTGCTCCCGAGTGCTTCTTTTGCAAGCAGAGAATAAAAGTTGTGTCCGCGTTTGGCAGTTTGTTCGAATATTTCCCGTGCCTGATTATTTTGCCCTAATGCACGGTAGCTGCGTGCCAGCCAGTACTGCCATGTAACCTGTTGCTGCAAAGCTTCCGGCATGCTGCGGATAATATTATTCAGTTTCTGCCAGCGTTGTAACCGCAGCGCAGAACGGGCATACCATTCCCACATTTCATTATTCATCTGTGCCGGATCGGCACGGTCGAAATATGTCAGTGCATTTATAGAATTCAAACTATAAGCCTGCGCCAATCCCAATTGCCCCCAGCCAAAACCGATTTGTTCTTTAGTCAGACTGGCTGATATTTGCATTAATGTGTTTGCAGCACTGTCTTTACTGCGGTTTTCTTTATTGGTTACCTGATATAACAAAGCTTCCTGTGCGCCCTGACTGTTTCCTGCGCTGGCATTCAACGGATCAGGTAAAGGACTGCCCAAAGCCTGAGCCAGATTACGTGCATTTGTAATTTGATTCAGTGCAAGCAGATAACGTACACGCCGCCAGCCATTTTGTGCATTAATTTGCTGGCTGGCAGCAGCTTGTACAAGCAGGCGATTACATCCTGTCGGCAGATTACCCGTTTCCTGACTCAGATTAGCGATCAGGCTGGAATCACTTTCTATACCACCTTGTACCGCATAGCAACGGGTTTCCATATCACGGGCATTTTTATCCAGTAAAGCATATTGCTGACGAAAAACAGCCCAGTTTCCCCTTTTTCCCAATTGCTGTAACCAGTTATTACGAATATTGTTACTCATTGCACTGTCCGGCTGACCGGCCAGGAATTGAGCAGGTAAAACATCATCTCCGTCTTTAACTGCCTTAAGGGCATTCTGATATTGCTGGAAGCTGCTAATAATTTTATCTGGTGTTTCGCTGGCCTGAGTCCCCGGCAGAACCGCATTACCTGTATTAGTATTGATTGGCTGGACAGCTACTTCATGCTGGTTGCTGCATGCTGTTATTAAAAGCACAGTACCAGAAATCAGACGATGCCGTTGAACTAATAATTTTGATTTCAGCATTATTAAATGTTTTATCAATTTTTTTCCTTCACTTTTTCTCATAATGTAATTTATTTTTTCCAGTAAGCTGGCGTAAAGAGTATAAAAACAGTAAAAATTTCCAGACGGCCAAGTAGCATAATCATAATACATAACCACTTTTGAATGTCTGAAAGAAAAGCAAAATTATTGGCTGGCCCTACAGCACCCAGTCCGGGGCCGGCATTAGTAATACAACTTATGGCAGCGGTAAGTGCAGACAGAAAATCCAGTCCGCTGATCATCAGTGCAAAGCTGAATAAAATAATAGTCAGCACATATACAAATACAAAGGCCATTACTGTCAGTGCACGCCGGTCAGGAATGTTGCTGCCGTTTATTTTAACCATACTGACAGCATTTGGATGCAGCATCAGCAGCATTTCTCTCAGACTGAATTTAAATAATACAATAGCTCGTACCGTTTTGATACCGCCACCGGCTGAACCGCCATTAGACAGTATATTGGACAGAAAAAACATCCATAATGAAGCAATTAAAGGCCATTTAGCAAAATCGGTATTTGAGTAACCGTTTGCCAGCCCGATTGAAATCAGATTGAAACTGGTGTAGCGAAATGCTTCTGAAAAAGAATAAAAGCTATGCCACCACAGATACAGGCTGATACCGACAATGCTGAATAAGAGTACACATAATAAAACTCTTACCTCTTCATCACGCCAGTAATAACGTAATGAGCCTTTCTGTAATGCATTAAAATGATTACTGAAATTGATTGCGCCTAATAAGGTAGCAATACTAAGAATTATTTCAATCGGAACGGAATGAAAATAGGAAATACTGTTGTCGTGGGTAGAAAATCCGCCCAGTGAAAAAGCGGACATGGCATGACAGACAGCATCAAACCAACTCATTCCGGCCAGACGCAACGCCAGTAAAGCGACTATAGTAAATAAAACATAGACACCCCATAAACGTTTAGCCGTTTCAGAAATACGCGGTGCCATCTTACTGTCTTTATTTACACCGGGTATTTCTGCTTTAAATAGCTGTGTACCTCCTACGCCGAGCATTGGCATCACCGCAACAGCCAGTACAATAATACCCATGCCACCCAGCCAGTTAAGCATGTGTCGCCAGAAATTCAATGATGGCGCAAGTGAATCCAGACTGGTAATAATGGTAGCACCGGTAGTAGTCAGCCCTGAAATAGCTTCAAAATAGGCGTTAGTAAAGCCTAGTCCGGGTAAATAAATATAAAAGGGCAGACAGGCGATCAGCGCAAAGCCAATCCACAGCATAAATACAAGTGTATAACCATCACGCGGTCGCAATTCACGGTTATAGCGCATGGTTAATAACCATGCTACTACACATACACTCATGCAAATGCCGGCAGTAAAAGCAAAGGCTGGAAACACATGATCCATATAGATTAAAGAAACAATCGTCGGAGCAAGCAGTAACAAGGAAAACAGAAAACCGGTTTTAGCCACAATATGTGCCGTAGGCGCAATTTTATTTAGAAAACCTGATTCCTTGTGATGCAAAACAAAGCGATTGGTAAAATGGCTCATAGTCTGGCAGCCTTAAGCAAAAAAGCCCAGTTTGACCTGAATCATTTTTTCCAGATCCTGAACAGCCTTACGCCGAGCGATAAAAAATATAACGTGATCTCCATCTGTGAGAACTGTATCCTGATGATACATAATTAATTTTTCATTGCGTATGACTGCACCAAAATAACAGCCGGCTGGCAGGCGCAGTTGAGTCATGGTGCGTCCGATTAACTTAGATGTATGGCGATCTCCGTGCAGCACTACTTCAATCGCTTCTGCAGAACCGCGGCGTAGCGGATAAACTGCCATAATATCGCCCAGATGTACATGAGTCAGGATAGAACCAATCGTAATTAAATGCGGAGATATCACAATATCAATGGCACTTCCCTGCAATAAATCAACGTAGCTGGAGCGATTAATAATCGCCATTACTCTTTTCGCACCGAGATTTTTAGCCAGCATTGCCGACATGATATTATTTTCATCATCATTAGTAAGTGCACAGAACACATCTATTTCATCGATATATTCGTTTTCCAGCAGACTTTCGTCTGATCCATTGCCTACCAGCACAAGAGTATTGTTCAGGTTTTCCGCCAGCCATTCGGCACGGTTTTGTTTCCGTTCAATAATCTTGATATCCAGCTGAGTTTCCAGTTGTCTGGCAACACGATAGCCAATATTTCCGCCACCGGCAATCATAATCCTGCGAGTGCGTTTGTTAATCGGGCGCAGCTCACGCATGATGTTTTCAAGATAGGCTGTGGGTGTAAGAACAAAAACCTCATCATCTTCCTGTATGACTGTACTTCCGGTGGGAACGAGCAGATGATTATTGCGGTAGATAGCACAAATCTGACAATCTACACCTTCTTCCAAATGCTGTTTCAGGTTACTGATAGGCTGATTGACCAGCATACCGCCATTCTGAGCACGAATTACCAGTAAACGAATTTTATCGTGTGCAAATCGCAGAATTTGCAGCGCACTGGAATGTAGTAATAAATTGACAATTTGCTCTGTTACCAGTTGCTCCGGACTAATGGCTTCAGTGATGTTGAATAAATCCAGACTGGTTTTATAATTATTATTACCGGTTTCGAATTCAACAAAATCGCTGTAGCGAATCCGGGCTATACGGTTAGGTGTATTGAATAGAGCATAAGCAATCCGGCAGGCTGCCATATTGGTTTCATCATTCTGAGTTAATGCTAATATCATGTCTGCATCCTGTGCACCGGCTGCCGATAATACAGAAGGCCAGGCACCATTACCTACAATCGTTTGTACATCAAGGCGCTGGTTAATTTGCTGCAAGGCACTCTCATTGATATCAATAATAGTGACATCATTATTGGTCATTCTGGCCAGATTACTGGCGATAGTTGAACCAACCTGCCCGCAACCGAGTATCAGGATTTTCACGTTATTTACATCACCTCAGTGGTACCTTCTTTATTGTAGCCTTTGTGCTGAATGGTGGAAATATTGGTGTAAAACTACGACACTTATGTTAATTGAATATTAAAGATAGCAGAAAATCCAAATAGATTTAAAACTGATAAGAATAATATTTAAATAATTGAATCTATGTATTAATAATAATTCAGACGAACACGGATGGCGGTTGAAAATTGCAGTATGGAATACTTCAATGTATTATTAAGTTAAATTAATCATATGTAAATTAATGTAATACAATACAATAAAACCCATTATTACATTTTTAGCTAAATGTAAGGCATTTAAAAGTGTTAATTTTCAATTTACTTTTATACTTGGATAAATTATGAATTTAATCAGGCTTAAACCGAAATTAATTACTCTGGCATCTGTTTTAATGGCTTTGAGTGGTTGCGCTCAGGTTGCAGAAGTAATGGGTTATGATACTCAGACATTAAATGCCGCTGCTGCCAAAAGTTATACTCAGATGATGGGGGAGGCTAAAGCCAAAGGTGAAATTGAAACCAATACTCCTGTTGCGAAGCGTGTACATACAATATTTCAGCGATTAGTACCTTATGCTAATGAAGCTAATCAGACAGGAGTTCCATTTGACTGGCAGCTTAATGTAATTAATAGTGAAATACCAAATGCCTTTGCAATGCCGGGTGGAAAAATGGTGGTTTATACCGGTATTGTTAATCGTCTGAATCTGAGTGATGATGAAATTGCGGCAATTATTGGTCACGAAATGACGCATGCTCTTCAGGAGCACAGCAAAAAAGCTGCCGGTCAGCAAATTCTGACTAGTGTTGCTCTTGAAATAGGTAGTTCTGCCTTACAGTCAAAAACAGGTGCCAGTGCCAACAATGTAGGCATTTATAAAGATGTTTTAAATCAGTTTGGGCTGACCCTGCCTTTCTCACGTCATCAGGAAAGTCTGGCAGATGCCGGCGGGCTGAAACTAATGGCACAGGCTGGATATGATCCGCATGCAGCCATTACGGTATGGGAAAAAATGAATAAAGTTATGGGTAACAACCGTGGTACAAGCTTACTTTCTACTCACCCGAGCAATGATGCCCGTATTAATGCACTAAAGAAAATGCTGCCAGAGGTATTACCTGTTTATGAGCAGGCCAGACAAAATAATATAGCAATAAAGTCACAGCCAGTTACTGCACAGAATATTCAGCGAGTCAATAATTTCCGCAAAGGAACGGTTAAAAAGAAAAAGCGTTCCTGAAACAAACTGATCAGGATGTAATTTTTTATCCTAATTCCTGTTTTTGTGTTTAGTGCAGCCTGTCTAAGGCTGCTTTTATTTTAATCTTTACATTTTCTTATCCTGACTACATTCGACTACAAATTGTTTCAATCGTCCCTGTTTTCGGTTATCATTCAGGTTATTGCATTGGGAATGCATAATAAATTTACAAGAAAAATTTAAAAAACCATTACATTAAGGACATTCAAGATGTTAGAAGCCTACCGCGCAGCCGCTGCTGAACGCGAAGCTCTGGGTATTCCGCCATTGCCGCTTACAGCTAAGCAAACAGAAGAGTTGGTTGAATTGCTGAAAAATCCTCCCAAAGGAGAAGAAAAATTTCTGGTTGAGCTGCTGTCGCATCGTGTACCGCCGGGTGTAGATGATGCATCTAAAGTAAAAGCATCCTTTCTGGGCGCAGTTGCAGAGAAAACTGTTACCAGTCCGTTAATTACACCGACTTTCGCTGTTGAATTGCTGGGTACCATGCTGGGTGGATATAACGTCCGGCCTTTAATAGAATTTCTTGATAATGAAGAATTGGCTTCTACTGCAGCCAATGCCTTAAAACATACCTTACTGATGTTTGATGCATTCCACGATGTAGAAGAAAAAATGCGTGCTGGTAATCAGTATGCAAAGGAAGTCATTGAATCATGGGCTAATGCAGAATGGTTTACTGCGCGTGAAAAAGTTCCGGAAAAAATCACGGTCACAGTATTTAAAGTAGTAGGTGAAACCAATACCGATGATTTATCACCTGCACCTGATGCGTGGAGCCGTCCGGATATTCCTTTGCATGCACTGGCTATGCTTAAAAATCCGCGTGAAGGTATTCAACCTGATAAACCGGGTGAGGTGGGACCAATCAGACAACTGGCTGAGCTGAAAGCCAAAGGTAATCTGGTTGCCTATGTAGGTGATGTAGTTGGTACAGGTTCGTCACGTAAATCAGCAACAAATTCCGTAATCTGGCATACCGGTAAAGATATCCCTTATGTACCGAATAAACGCTTCGGTGGCGTATGTCTTGGTGGCAAAATTGCTCCGATTTTCTTCAACACACAGGAAGACTCAGGTGCATTGCCTATAGAAGTTGATGTATCCAAATTGGAAATGGGCGATGTAGTTGATATTTTGCCTTATGAAGGCAAAATTATCAAAAACGGCGAAACAGTTGCTGAATTCGAATTGAAATCTCAGGTAATTCTGGATGAAGTTCAGGCGGGTGGGCGTATTAATCTGATTATTGGTCGTAGTTTGACTGCTAAAGCCAGAGATGCACTAAATCTGGGGCATTCAGAAGTTTTCCGCTTGCCACAGTCTCCGGCGCCAAGCAAAGCCGGTTTTACTCTGGCACAAAAAATGGTTGGCCGCGCTTGTGGTTTGCCGGAAGGTCAGGGTATTCGCCCGGGTACTTATTGTGAACCGCGCATGACGACAGTCGGTTCACAGGATACTACAGGTCCTATGACCCGTGATGAGCTGAAAGATCTGGCCTGTCTGGGGTTTAGTGCGGATTTGGTGATGCAATCTTTCTGCCATACCGCCGCTTATCCGAAACCAGTTGATGTTAAAACCCATAAAGAATTGCCGGTATTCATGTCTTCACGCGGTGGTGTGGCACTGCGTCCGGGTGACGGCATTATTCATTCATGGTTGAACCGCATGCTGCTACCCGATATGGTAGGTACTGGTGGTGATTCACATACACGCTTTCCGTTGGGTATTTCATTCCCCGCTGGTTCCGGTCTGGTAGCTTTTGCTGCTGCAACCGGTGTTATGCCGCTGGATATGCCGGAGTCAGTACTGGTACGCTTCTCCGGTAAAATGCAGCCGGGTATTACTTTGCGTGATTTGGTTAATGCTATTCCCTTGCAGGCTATTAAAGAGGGGTTACTTACCGTTGCCAAGGCAGGTAAAAAGAATATTTTCTCTGGCCGAATTCTGGAAATCGAAGGTTTACCGGATTTGAAAGTTGAACAGGCCTTTGAGCTCACAGATGCTTCTGCAGAGCGTTCAGCTGCCGGCTGTACGGTAAAACTGCACAAAGAACCTATTGAGGAGTATCTCAAATCCAATATCGTATTGCTGAAAAACATGATTGCCAATGGTTATCAGGATGCAAGGACACTGAAACGCCGTATTGAAAAAATGGAGCAATGGCTGGCAGAACCGAAATTACTTGAAGCTGATGCAGATGCAGAATATGCTGCCATTATCGATATCAATATGGATGAGATTAAAGAGCCTATTCTAGCTTGCCCGAATGATCCGGATGATGTGAAAATCTTGTCTGACGTGGCTGGTACACATATCGATGAAGTATTTATCGGCTCATGCATGACAAATATTGGTCATTATCGTGCCGCCTCAGCATTACTGGATGGTAAATCTGATCTGCCAGTCCGGCTGTGGGTAGCTCCTCCTACCAAGATGGATGCCAAAGAGCTGTCTGATGAAGGGTATTACGGTATTTTGGGTCGGGTAGGTGCGCGTATGGAAATGCCAGGCTGTTCTTTATGTATGGGTAATCAGGCACAGGCAAGAGAGGGATCAACTGTCGTTTCAACCTCTACCCGTAATTTTCCGAATCGACTGGGTAAAAATACCAAGGTATATCTAAGCTCAGCCGAACTGGCAGCCATCTGTTCAAAACTGGGACATATTCCGAATATCGATGAATATCGCGAAAATATTGCCATTATCAATGATAAAGGTATTGAAATTTATCGTTATATGAACTTCAATGAAATTCAGGAATATGTAGATGTAGCGGCTAAAGTAGATGCCTAAGATGTAACATATATACTGATTGCTTTATAAAAGGCTGCCGGTAACGACAGCCTTTTTATTGGCTTAAATTTTTTATGGCAATATCAAACCTGAATAAACTTTCTGTTTGAGTAGTTTTCAAAATGTTAAGATTAAATAATTTTTCAGATTACTGTTATAATAATTGATAGCATTTTAGCAATAATATTAATATTTTAAGCCTACATCATATATATTTAGTACGCCTATATAAATATTAATTGTATCTATCCGCATATAAATTATTTAGGCTGGTCACAATTTTCATCTAAGATAACAAAGATAGTTTCTCATGACGAAGGATAATAAATGAATATCGCCTCTAGCATCACCGATTTAATTGGTAATACACCACTGGTACAGTTGAATCGTCTAAGTGCGGGTTTACCGGGTAAAGTTGTAGTCAAACTGGAATTTTTTAATCCGGGCAATAGTGTTAAGGATAGAATAGCAGCCAGTATGATTGATGCTGCAGAAAAGGCCGGTAAAATTCATTCTGATACAGTGATTGTAGAGCCGACAAGCGGTAATACCGGTATTGGGCTGGCTATGGTTTGCGCTGCACGCGGATATAAACTGATTATTACCATGCCGGAAACAATGAGTAAAGAACGGCGTATGTTATTGCGTGCTTTTGGCGCTGAGCTGGTATTAACGCCCGGAGCAGAAGGCATGTCTGGTGCCATTGCCCGTGCACAGGCTTTCGTTGATTCAGACCCGAAAAAATATTTTATGCCGCAACAGTTTGAAAATCCGGCTAATCCTGAGATTCACCGTGAAACTACTGCGCAGGAAATATGGCATGATACCGATGGCAAAATCGATATTTTCGTAGCCGGTGTCGGTACAGGAGGTACCATAACCGGGGTAGGGGAAGTATTGAAAGAGAAGAAACCTGAAGTAGAAATTTATGCAGTTGAACCCGAAGCTTCTCCGGTATTGTCCGGTGGTTGCAAGGGGCCTCACCCGATTCAGGGTATTGGCGCGGGTTTCATCCCCAAAACTCTGAATACCAAAATATATGATGGTATTATTGAAGTGCCAAACGAAGTTTGTTTTGATACCGCTCGTGACATGGCATCTAAAGAAGGTATTCTGGTCGGTATATCTTCCGGTGCTGCCGTATGGGCTGGCCTGCAGCTTGCAGCTAAACCGGAAAACAAAAATAAACTGATTGTAGTTTTAATTCCTTCTTATGGTGAGCGTTATCTCTCTACACCACTATTTGCAGATCTTGCCTGATAATTTATTTGTCTGAATAATGCCGAACCAGAAAACAACTGGTTCGGTTTTTTATTACAGTCATGGCTGTGTTACAATTGTAAACGATATATGTACAGCCACACGCTTAAGCTAGCTGGCTTTTAATTTTGTTTTAAGCAATATTTTCAAGCAATATACTGAGTAAACAAATGATGAAAAAAACATTAGCATTATGTGTCGTTGCAGCCTTTTTGGGTGGTTGTTCATCTGTTAAAAACCCTTTAACGGCTAAGAATAATAAAGAAGTTAAACCAGTACAGGTGGTAGATGGTACTGGAAGTAACGAATTTCATTTAGCCAGCAGTCATTGGTCTGATGTGGCACGAATCCGTGATGAAGCTACCCGCCTGAGCTTTCAGGTTTCACAGGGAAGCATGACCAAAGTTCAGGCTGCACAATTACTGGATCAGTTTCGCATTGCTCAGGTAGGGCATAACATGGTAGATGATGACATGTATGCCATTTATTTACGCAGTGTGGTTGAAAGTCAGCAAGGTTCAATCGATACAGCACAATCAAAAGCTTATATTCAGAATGCTTTATCAGGCTGGCAGCAGCGCTGGCCGGTAATGCGCTCCAAACCGGCTAATCCGGCATTCACCAACTTCCTGATGGAAGTGATGAATATGAAGCCACTTCAATAAATCATTTAATGTTATAGCTAAATACCCTGCCAAAATAGTTTAGCAGGGTATTGTTTTATTCATAGATACAGTTTCTTTGATAGCATAAAAAAGCAGCCTTTAACAAGACTGCCTGCTGTGAAAATATGGACTTAATTACTTAATAAGTTAGGCGGGATTTTAGCAGCTTGAAATAAAGTAAATTCTAAATCAACAAGATCATAAACACAGAATGGATCTGACTTCATAATGTTTTTGACTTCTTCAATTGAGTCACTCATTACTATAATAATAGCACCAGTTTTATTGTCTAAAGGACCTGATGCTATAAACTTATTTTTAGCAAAATACTCATCTAAAAATTTATTATGTTCTTCAAATTTAGCTAGTAGTTCTTCCAGCGGTTTTTTGAATTTGAAAGTTACTATAATCATTAAGTACTCCTCGTATTTTAAATTATTGAAGTAAATCTTTAGCAGAATTTTTCAATGCCAGAAAATTTTGCTTATTCAAGTGAATCACTCATTACTATGCCGCGACGCTTTTAATGACTTCATATAAAGAATTTAATCAAAAGCTTTTGTGGACATTCCTATCAGGTGCAATAAATTCTTTTTCAATATAGAAATGGTCTATATTCCTATTCGGATAAGCTAATGTACCTCATTGCCGCATAGAAATGGCAAGTCTGTTCATTCCATTCATCAGCGATATCGCAAATGTAAGGTCAGATATCTCTGTATCATTGAAGTAATTTTTTAATAACTCAAACGACTCATCGTCGGCGTGGCTTGTCGATATTAGTGTTAACTGCTCTGCCCAGTTCAGTGCCGCTTGTTCTTTTTTTGAAAATTGATCACTAACACGCCATCCGGCCACTTCAGATATGCGGCGCTGCGTTTCACCAGCTTTTAGCAAGGAATTTGTATGTAGATTCAGGCAATATGCACATCCATTAATTTGAGAAACTCTGAGATAGACCAACTCAATAAGATTCTGTTCAACAACGCTTTTCTCAAGGGCGACTTTCACGGCTCTAAAACCACTCATGAGTTCTGGCGATAAGTCAAAATATTTCATTCTAAGATTTTTCATGTTCTCATCTCCTTATTATCATTATTGTTTGCTAAATATATTAATAACGCAGCGGCACAACAAACTATAACATTAAAATTACTCATCATTTTTACCACAAATAATATTAACATATTTGCAATAATAATGATTTTGTTCTTTACGTTAATAATATCACCAGTTTTATTGTCTAAAGAACCTGATGCTATAAACTCATTTTTAGCAAAATATTAATCTAAAATTTATTATGTTCTTCAAATTTAGCTACTAATTCTTCCAACGTTTTTTATTGAAGTAAATCTTTAGCAAAATTTTTCAATACCAAAAAATTTGGCTTATGAAGACATCATTAATTATATAAAAAAGGGTTAAAAAAGCAGTTAATTGCTCTTTTAAAAATGCATTAGGATTATCTAATGCATTTATTTTTAATGTTTTTTAAACAATTTCAGCTTTTTCAATGATCACATTTTCAACTGGTACATCCTGATGCGGGCCATGATTACCGGTTTTAACGCCTTTAATTTTATCAACCACATCCTGTCCTTCAACTACCTTACCAAATACAGCGTATCCCCAACCGTGTAAATCCGGTTTAGTATGGTTCAGAAAATCATTATCTTTTACATTGATGAAAAATTGTGCGCTGGCTGAATGAGGCTGCATGGTACGAGCCATTGCAATAGTATAGCGATCGTTTTTCAAACCATTATTGGCTTCATTTTCAATCGGTTCATGAGTGGGTTTTTGTTGCATATCTTTATCAAAGCCGCCACCCTGAATCATAAAACCGTCGATAACCCGATGAAAAATGGTACCATCATAAAAGCCTTCACGAACATAGCGTTCGAAATTTTCAGCGGTTTTGGGTGCTTTCTTATGGTCAAGCTCAATACCGATAACACCAAAATTCGTAGTTAATTTAATCATTAAAATCTCCTGAGGGGAGTAAAATAAAAAAATTGCAGAATGATCTGCAACGGTTAGTCTGCATTATGCATAGCAGTAACGTAGTCTACTTCTTCCTTGCTGCCAAGTACAACGGCTACACGCTGATGCAGGCCTTCTGGCTGAATATCAAGAATGTTCTGACGGGTGTTTGTAGCAGCCCCTTGAGCTTGCTCAACCAGTAAACTCATAGGATTTGCTTCATACATTAAGCGTAGCTTACCAGGTTTATCAGGATTGCGATTATCCTGCGGATAAGTAAAGATACCGCCGCGAATAAGAATCCGGTGCACCTCGGCTACCATCGATGCCACCCAGCGCATATTATAGTCTTTTCCGCGACAGCCACTTTTACCTGCCAGCAACTGAGCAATATAATTTTGCATAGCTGGCTGCCAGTGGCGCTGATTAGACATATTAATAGCAAATTCAGCTGTAGATACTGGTATCTGCGGATTTTCCTGAGTCAGTTGAAACTGGTTATGTTCATTCAGAGTAAACATGGCAATACCATGTTTCAATGTCAGTACCAGAATGGTTTGCGGTCCGTACAGCACATAACCACTGGCAAGCTGTAGCCGGCCGGATTGTAAAAAGCTTTCTGTAGTAAGCGCACCATCCGGCTTAGCCAATACCGAAAAAATAGTCCCGATTGATATGTTCACATCAATATTGGAACTTCCATCCAGTGGGTCGAATAACACCAGAAACTGTCCATTCTGACTGGCTGTAACAAATGAATCCTCTTCCTCGCTGGCCAGTCCGGCAATAGCCGGATTAGCAGAGAGGGTATCAATCATAATCTGATTGGATAAAACATCCAGTTTTTTCTGCTCTTCACCTTGTATATTACCAGTATGAGCACTGCCCAGAATATTATCCAGAGCGCCCATGCGTATTTCACGATTAATGTGTAGACAGGCCTGACTAATGCTCGTAATCACATCAGGCAAATTCGATGTAACAGCATATTTTTGCTGCTGCTGTTGCAGATAATCAGACAGTAAAACAGACATGCGAATACTCCCTTTTAAAACTCACTGTTATTATACATTTCTTAAGTATTATTCAGCTCGTTTAATCACTATATACATTAGATTTTATTTATCTTTGAATGATTTTTTTCAGAAAATCAATGAAGTTATTCAGCGATAATGATTGCGGATTTCCACTTTAATCCGATCTTCTTGATTTATTTATTACAGGCCGGATACACTTCGCATGAAAGCTTACAGAATAGCTTTAACTTTTCTCGACTAAATAACAGACTCTGCTAACCATAAATTATTTATATTCAGGCAATCACAGAGTTAAGAACGAAATGTGCGCTGTCATCCTGAGCCAGTAGCCGAGTCATTGCCGGTAATACCTTTTCCAGTATCCCGGGCAATGTGTACGGCGGATTGATAATAAACATACCACTGCCGTGCATACCAAAACCATCCGGGCGTGGTGCGTGTACATACAATTCTGCCTGAACAAAATTATCGGGAGCCAGTTTTTGCAGATTTTGGGGTAATTTCAGACTTTCACCACGGCTCAGACATGGATACCATATTAAATAACAGCCACTAGCAAATTTTTTCAGGGCGGTCTTAAGCGTGTCTGTTACCTGTTGGTAATCTTGCTTCAATTCATATGGGGGATCAATTAATACGACTGCACGCCGGCTTGGCGGGGGTAGCATAGATAGCAGACCTTTAAAGCCATCATCGCAAAACACTTGAGCACGATTTGGCTGTTTAATATTACGCATATTATTACGCAATAATTCTGCATCCGCGGGATGTAATTCAAACAGGCGCAGACGATCCTGTTCACGAGCCTGAGCCTGAGCCAGCCATGGGGAGCCGCAATAAAGATTTGTATCATCCGGCAGGCAGGAGACAACAGCATTACGGAATTGTTTTAAACTATTATCCAGATTAGTTGCAGCCAGAAGCCTGCCGATTCCCTCCCTGTATTCACCAACTTTCTGAGCTTCTTTACTGATCAGGCTATATAGCCCTGCACCTGCATGAGTATCAACATAGCAAAAAGGTTTGTCTTTCAGTTTGAAATATTCCAGTACTGTCATCAGACAATAATGTTTAAGAATGTCGGCATGATTACCGGAGTGAAAAGCATGGCGATAGCTGAGCATGTGCAATAACTGCTGTAGGACTGATTAATTTAGCCTGTTATTGTACCGAATTTACCGGCACGGGCAAAAAAATCTGTATTAAAGCACTTTTCTGATTTATCTTTCCCTTGCGCTAGATTACACAAGATTAAGCTGATACTGTGCTTAATCAATTAGAAAATATGACTACTAAAAGAAAAAAGCGAATGAATTACACACTTTATATCGGCAATAAAAATTATTCTACCTGGTCAATGCGGCCATGGGTAGTCATGAAGCATTTTCAGATAGACTTTACTGAGCATCTGGTACGCTTTGACAGTTTTGCACCCGATTCGGTTTTTAAACAAACCATACTGCCGCTCAATCCTTATGGTACTGTGCCTGTATTAACAGATGATGATCTGATTGTCAGTGATTCTCTGGCAATTTGTGAATATCTCGCAGAGCAACATCCGGAACTGGCATTATGGCCGCAAGACTATAAAGCCCGTGCCAGAGCTAGAAGTATAGTGGCTAAAATGCATAATGGATATAATCATATACGCCGGCATTTTCCTATGAATATCGAGGCAGTGTTGCCTGAAACCGGCCAGATTATCCTGCGGGATTTTCCCGCAGTAAAACAAGAAATTGATTTCCTTGATCAGCATTTGTCATCATTTCTGGCTGTATCTCAAGGGCCGTTTCTGTTTGGTAAATTCAGTATTGCCGATGCTTTTTATGCACCCATGTGTTTAAGATTAAAAGGTTTCCAAATTCATACTTCAGCAATCCTGACTGATTATATAAATGCATTATGTGCCAATGAAGCAGTAGCAGCATGGATTGCCCAGGCACTTGAAGAAAAAGATTTTATTGCTATGGATGAACCTTATCGCATAAAGCGATGAAAAAATTCTGAACATATAAAGCAGACAGCCTGATCAACTTCTGTCTGTCTGCTTTTATATTATTTATTCAGACTTTTCTTAATTTCAATAGCCAGCTGCGGATTCCACATGGCACCGGTAGCACTCATCACAGCATCAGCTCCGGCGGCACGGTAAGCCTGATAATGTTCAGTACAGCTTACACCGCCAACACCAATAATCGCAAAATGGTTTTGCAGACGGGCTCTTAATCTGGCCAGACGTTCTACCATTTCTAATCCGGCCCAGCGGATGGCATCACCACAAACACCACCGGTAGGTCGGTCTGTGCCTAAAGCAGGTTTACCATCTGCATCAACCGGTCTGGCTGATAACGTATTTATAGTACTGTAGCCGTCAACTACTCCGTCCAGCTTACTTAATAAGGGGAAGATAGCATTATCATCTGCAAAATACGCTAGTTTCAGAAACAAAGGTTTATCCGGAACAGCATTTTTAATTTCTTTAGCTATCCGCTCCACTTTGTCAAAATCAAAGCACAATAATTTATTTACCCCTTCATTCGGACAGCTTAAATTAGCTTCCAGTATCGGTGCCTTTGTTTCATTTACTAGAACGGCCGTTCGAGCATAATCTTTTTCTATACTGGATTCATTACCCGGTGTTCCCTGAAAGCTGCCGATAACATATTGGCCTTTCTGCGCAGCCTGAATTGCTTCTGCCATATCAGCCTGCCAGATATCCGGATTATAAGAAGGTACGCCAAAAGAATTTGTTATAGATAAAGGCTGAGTGTACTGATTATCAGCCAGAACAGTATCCACATTAGCAGAAAGCTTACCGGCAGGATGAATAGATAGAACATTAGGCAACGGGTGGCTGGCCTGAGCTCGGCTTCGGACAGTTTTATAAACACATAAATCAAAACCATGCTTAAATGCAGCCCGAATAAAATTTGCATTTAACAAAGGGCCAGCAGGAATACCAAAAGGTAAATTAACCTCCATATTCAGAAAACGCTCAGGCTGGCTTTGAATATCGACACATACAGTTAAATTTCTGAAATCACCGAAAGGCCCTTGATGATAATTATCTTCATAGCTTAATAAAGGGTTATAAAACGGAGTCGGGCTATTTTGCATTGTTATTCCTGTTAGTTTAAATTATTTTCTGTGACATATTGAGTAAATATTTAATACGCACACTTATCCATTGCCTGCCTGAAAATATATATAATTCGCTGGCGCAAAAAAAGCTACAGACAATTTGTAGCTTTTTTCAATCGTCTCAAAACTCAGATTTTGTTTGATTACTTGTAGTGTACACCACGTTTTAAAACAAAATATTGTTTTAAATTAATTTAACTCAGATGTGCAGTTCGGGCAGCGTTTTGCCTGAATTGGAATATCTGTACAGCATTGAGGGCACTGTTTTGTGGTGGCTTTTGGTGCAGGGCTTTTATGCAGTTTGTCGATTCCTTTGACAACCAAAAAAATCGCAAATCCAATGATTACTAAACTAATAACAGTATTGATGAATAAACCAATATTGAGTGTTACCGCACCAGCAGCCTGTGCCGCACCCAGTGTTTCATACGGGCCCGGATATTTAGAACCACTGCGTAAAGTAATAAATAAATTGGAAAAATCTACCCCGCCAATCAGCAGACCAATTGGTGGCATAATGACATTATCTACCAGTGATTTCACCATATTAGTAAAAGCAGTACCCACTACCATACCGACAGCCAGATCAATGACATTGCCTCGTAATAAAAAAGCTTTAAACTGTTCAATAAATTTCATGTTTGCCTCCATAGTTGGCCTGAAAATCAAGTATTTGGCTTTTTCATAGTAGCGCGATAAAGCAGGCAGTCATACCAGAGCTAAGTTATTCAATGTAAAAATAATAAAAGAAATAACTTAATTAAGAATAAATTAAGTTGGCTAAAGAGAATATTAATATTCAGATTTCTTAATATCTGAATATTTAAGTTCAATAATAGAATATTCGCACATATCCATATAATGCATACAATGGTCAATCGCTTCATCCATGACTTTTCTGTCAGTTGCATGCGTTGCCTTCATAAATGCCCGGAAATTTTTCTTTTCCATTTTACGCAGAGCAGATGCATTACAGATATTTAATTCCTGACAATAATCATGCTGTACCTGCTGTTTAATAAATTGTTTTACTGCTTTTTTCTGTTTCTGAGAACCATCGTAATCCATCGGATGAATAAATCCAGCCTGTACCAGTGCTGAATATAATAAAATTAAAAAAAGTATGGTTTTCTTCATTATATTTTTGAATTTTATACACGAATGAATTGTCGGGATGAGAGGAGTTACATCTGGCATCAGCTCTGTTGCCATTATAAATAGAAATAATAGAATTATTCGAAATTATTATTAATAAATAGACTTTAGTGATTCAAAGCTTACATTACAAAAGCCAAACCCGAAAAAAGTTTGGCTTTGCATATACTGAGTTTTATATCAAAACGGCTGATACATAATATTTTATATACTCTAAATTAAGTTTGTATTAATAAAACTATTTACAATTTAGCTGTGATGAGTACTTACCAGATCTTCCGGTACGCCCAGAGCATTGATACTGTAACCGCCATCAACATATGTGATTTCGCCTGTGATACCTGAAGCCAGATCTGATAACAGGAAAGCAGCAGTATTTCCAACTTCATCAATAGTGATATTACGACGAATAGGATTTTGTGCAGATACATGTGCCAGCAAACGGCCGAAATTGGCAATGCCTGAAGCAGCAAGAGTTTTAATCGGGCCTGCTGAAATACCATTGCATCGAATTCCTTCCTCTCCGAGGCAGGCTGCTGTGAAGCGGATACCTGCTTCCAATGATGCTTTAGCCATACCCATTACATTATAGTTAGGTATGGCACGTACTGCACCAAGATAGGTCAGGGCAAGAATAGAGCTGTTATGGCCACTCATTAACGGACGGGCAGCTTTAGCCAGTGCAGGCAAGCTATAAGCAGACACTTCATGAGCCGTCATGAATGCTTCGCGTGTAATACTATCCAGAAAATCCCCGTTTAAGGCTTCTTTTGGTGCAAAAGCAATAGCATGTACCAGACCGTCAAGCTGTGACCAGCTTTTCCCTAAATCAGAAAACAACTGGCTGATTTCATCATCACTTTGTACATCACAGCGATATACCAGTTCTGAACCCAGTTCGGCAGCCATTTTGCGTACCCGGTCTTCTAGTTTGTCTACAACATAGGTGAAAGCCAGTTCTGCTCCCTGTTCACGACAGGCTTTGGCAATGCCATAGGCAATAGAGCGTTCAGAAATCATACCGGTGATGAGGATTTTTTTGCCTTGCAAAAAGCCCATAATTATTATCCTTGAACGTGATTTGTGTTTAGCTTAAAGGTCGCATTATAACTAATATTTACTTTTACGCGAAATATAGCGCTAGAGTAGAAACTTTAAAACCGGCTGATGTGATGACATTCAGCCGGTCAGTTTATAACAATAAAAAATTATTCAGTTAATCCGGATAAATAATGGTCTGCATCCAGTGCAGCCTGACAACCTGATGCTGCGCTGGTAATGGCCTGACGGTATATGTGGTCTTTCACATCTCCTGCGGCAAATACGCCGGGAATGTTTGTTGCGCCGACATTGCCATCATTACCACCTTTGGTAATGAGATAACCTGTTGCATCCATATCCAGCTGGCCTTTGAAAATTTCGGTGTTGGGCTGATGGCCAATAGCAATGAATATGCCGGTTACTGCCAGAATTTCACTTTCATTATCGGCATAATTGATGCGTACTGAGTTTACTCCTTTGTCATCACCAAGAATTTCATCAACGGTAGCATTAAGTTTAAGAATGATTTTGCCTTCTTTTACCCGCTCCAGTAATCTGTCAATCATGATTTTTTCAGCACGAAAGTTGTCACGACGATGTATCAGGGTAACGGTACGTGCGATATTTGCCAGATACAAAGCTTCTTCAATCGCAGTATTACCTCCGCCGACAACAGCTATATCCTGATCTTTGTAGAAAAAGCCGTCACAGGTGGCACACGCGGAAACGCCTCTGCCAGCAAAAGTTTCTTCACTGGGTAATCCCAGGTACTTGGCAGAAGCACCTGTTGCAATGATTAATGCATCACAGCTGTAACTTCCCATATCACCAATAAGAGTAAACGGGCGCTGCTGTAAATTCACCTGATTGATATGGTCAAAAATCATATTGGTACCAAAGCGTTCGGCATGTTCCAGAAAACGCTGCATCAATTCAGGACCTTGCACACCATTGACATCAGCCGGCCAGTTATCCACTTCGGTTGTTGTCATCAACTGACCACCCTGTGCCATACCGGTAATCAGTGTAGGTTTCAAACCTGCACGGGCTGCATAAACTGCAGCTGTATAACCGGCTGGTCCGGAACCAAGGATAATTAATCGGCTGTGTGTGAGTTCGCTCATGACATTTCCTTATTATGTGGGCAATCCTAAGTAGGATAAATGGAGGTAACTGTACCACAATATCAAAAAAGAATTAAATTCTCCAATTTCGATTTAATAGAGTAGTTATTGGTTATCTGTACGCCTGAACAAAGTTAGTGATGATTGTCAGCAATACCATCCAGATGATATTGTTTGCCACAATAGGGGCATTCAATACTACTGTTAGACTGAATGGGTAAAAATACCCGGGGATGGCCATTCCATGTTTCATGTTCCGGGCCGGTACATATCAATGGTAAATCATGTGTTGTAATGGTTGTAACTGATTGGGCAGTATTACTCATAATTATTTCCCTTGGTTGAGCTGAGAGCTAATCATACAAAACAGGCCTGATTACAGCAAATAATGTTGTAATCAGGCCTTTTATTCAGATAATTAAATGATATAAGTCAGCCAGGATTCATATTTGGTATTTTTGCCATGAACAATGTCAAAATATCGCTGCTGAATCTCTGTAGTCAACGTACCGCGGGAGCCACAACCAATTACGCGACCGTCAACTTCACGGATAGGTGTGACTTCAGCTGCCGTGCCTGTAAAGAATACTTCGTCTGCGCAATAAACTTCATCACGGGTAATATGCTTTTCAGTAACGGTTAAATTCATATCAGCTGCGATAGCCATTACTGTACGCCGGGTAATCCCATCCAAAGCTGCATCCAGAGCCGGTGTGTAAAGTTTGCCATCATTGACGATAAATATGTTTTCCCCGGATCCTTCAGCAACAAAACCGTTTGAATCCAGCATTATTGCTTCATCATAGCCATTACGGGTAGCTTCGGTATTAGCCATAATAGAATTCATGTAGTTGCCATTGGCTTTGGCTTTAATCATGGTGATATTGGGGTGATGACGGGTGAACGAGCTGATTTGCACGCGAATACCCTTTTGCATACCTTCTTCGCCAAGATAGGCTCCCCATGGCCAGGCAGCCACAATTACCTGTACATCATTTTGATCTGGTGCTACACCCAGTTTGTTTGAACCATAAAAAGCCATAGGTCGAAAATAGCAGGAAGCCAGTTTGTTGGCTTTAACTACTTCAATGTGAGCCTGATTGATTTCTTCCATTGTGAATGGCAGATGCATGCCAGTAATTTTGGCGGAGTTAAACAGACGTTTAGTATGATCCTGTAAACGGAAAATGGCTGTTCCGTTTTGCGTTTCATAAGCACGTACGCCTTCGAAAACCCCCATACCATAATGCAATGTATGAGTTAAAACATGAGTTTGAGCATTTCTCCACTCAACAAGATTACCATTAAACCAGATAAAACCGTCTTGGTCGGCCATAGACATAATAAAACTTCTCCAAAATAAGACATTAAGCTGCGGTGGCCGGAACCCTGTGTTGCAATGGATAGGGCAAGGCAGGATTGGTGACTAGGCAGTACAAAAAATAATGGTAACAACAGCTGTTGGTCTTATCTTTAGCCAATAGCTGCTGTTACTTTATGTAAAAGTAAATATTATCACTGCCAGTTTTGCTTGCCAATGCTGAAAGCAGGGGGCAGTTTTTGCTAAAAAGGCGTGAAATCGTTTAAACTGTGTTGCTTCCTCAATAATCCGGCTTGTATCTGACGTCTGATTAAATCTTCAGAAAACAGTACAGAGTAAGGTGAATAAGTATGAAAATTATTTATGCATTAATAAAAATAGTGGTGTTGCTGATATTGTTGCTGCTTGCTGTAAGCAATACACAAATGACTGCATTCAATTATTTACCCGGACAAACTGTTAATTTGCCATTAATTGTCCTATTACTGATATTTTTTATTATTGGTGCTGTTTTTGGTGTGTTTGCCATGTTTGGGCGGTTATTACGTCTGCGCAGTCAGGTCAATCAGTTACAGGCTAAGCTTGATAAACAAATTAAGGCAGCCGCTCAGGCAGTACATACTGAAAATCTTGCCACTACTGCTACTCAGTCACAATCCGGTAATTCTGATCAGAAGAAAGTAAATAATTAATATGGATAGTAATGATTTCTGGATGTGGCTGGCACCGGTTATTTTGTTACCTGTATTTTTTGCTATGGGCTGGTTTGCTGCCCGGGTAGATATGCGGGCTGTGCTGAAACAGGCGAAAGCCATTCCGGAAGGATTTTATAAAAGTCTGGATGCTCTGGCTGAGAATAAAAGTGCGGTTGCAGTACGTGAACTGGCTGAGGTTGTCGATCAGCAAAATGATGCCCGTCAAAGCACGTATGAGCTGCATCTGACATTAGGGAAGTTGTACCGTCAGCGTGGTGAAAATGATAAGGCCATCGCTTTACATCAGAAATTACTGGAGCTGCCGGAAACTATCGCAGAACGTCGTGATATTGTTGCTTTCGAGCTTGGACAGGATTATCAGGCCGCCGGTCTGGTAGACCGTGCCGAGCAGATTCTGGTTGGTTTGCTCAATGGCAGTAAAGCCAGACAGGCACGGCAGATATTGCTGAATATTTATCAGCAGGATCGGGACTGGGAAAAAGCCATTAAGCTGGCAGAAGAACTCAGTACCGGAGACCAGGCTTATCAATTTGAAATTGCTCAGTTTTACTGTGAGCTAGCTCAGCTGGCTTTGTATCAGTCTGAGTACAATAAAGCACGTGAGTATATTTTTCAGGCTCTGGCTGTCAATCGCAAATGCAGCCGGGCTAATATGATTCTGGGTGATGTTGAACTGAAACAACAAAATTTTCAGGCTGCTGTAGATGCTTATAGCGCTATTGAAAAACAGAATTATGAATATCTCAGTCTGGTAGGTGAGCGTTTATATGATGCCTATGATGGAATGAATAAAGCCGCAGACGGTCTGGAAGTTCTGATTGGTTTTGCCCAGACGTTTCCGCAGCTGGATTTATCTGGTGTGATATATGAAAAGTCTTTACCTGTATATGGTGAAGACCGAGCTACCGAAATTGTTATTGATCTGGTGCGGCGTAAGCCTACTCTGACCGGAACTTACCGTTTACTCGGCGTTTTACAAAATACTATCAGTTCGAAGTGGAAAGCCGAAGTTGATATGATGCGTTCAGTAGTGGGCATGCAGATGCAAAAATCTGTGATGTACCGTTGCCGCCATTGTCATTTTAAATCTCAGGTATTCTTCTGGCATTGTCCGGCTTGTAATAAATGGGAAACATTTACGCCAAATCGTATTGATGTATAGTTGGCTGATAAGTCTTATCAGTTGCTGAATATTTGGTTTGATGTACAGAAATTCTGCACACAATCAGTTACAAATGATTTTTTAAAATCATAATTGCCTTTTAAAAATAATATGATATTAAATTAGAGTTTAATATCATAATTAAATGATTTCTATGAATAAGTCTTTAGCAATATACATATATGTGTATTGTTAAAGACAATATTGAATGATGACTTGCGTAATATGAATCCATTGATGCTTGATACTACTTTAATGAATCAGAAAGCTAAACCTGTCATTGTGGCACTGGATTTTGCCAATGCTGAAACAACGCTGGATTTTGTTCGTCAGTTGGACCCGGATTTGTGTCAGCTTAAAATAGGTAAAGAACTATTTACTGCTACTGGTCGCTATCTGGTTGAGCAGCTTGTATTACAAGGCTATCGGATTTTTCTTGATTTAAAATACCATGATATTCCCAATACCGTAGCGTCTGCCTGTAAAGTGGCTGCTGATATGGGCGTGTGGATGGTAGATATGCATGCATCGGGCGGCCGAAGAATGATGGAAGCTGCTGCTGAAGCTGTTAGTAATTGCAGCCAGCCGCCATTATTAATTGCAGTAACGGTATTAACCAGTATGACTCAGAATGAACTGGCAGAAACCGGTATAAACTCATCTATAGATGAAGCTGTTATTCGTCTGGCTGAATTAACCCGGCAATCCGGTCTTGATGGCGTGGTTTGTTCTGCTCAGGAAGCATCTTTATTACGCGAACAGCTCGAGCAGGATTTTTTACTGGTTACGCCCGGTATCAGATTACAAAATTCAATTACAGATGATCAGCGGCGTATTATGACTCCAAAAGCAGCTTTAGCAGCAGGCAGCAGCTATCTGGTAATGGGCAGACCGGTAACGCAAAGTCAGAACCCGATTGAGCTATTACAACAAATTAATAACGGTCTGATTTAAGCAGAAAAATTTTGATAAAAAATAGCTGCTAACACATATATAGTTAGCAGCTATTTTATTGGTTGTATAAATTGGATTATCCGGTTAGCTGTTTGCTAATCAGTTTTTTCACCGGAGGCAGATTATTGCTGATACGCAATACCAGTGAACGCATCAGTCGGGCAGGGTGGCTGTCGTTAGTAAATAAAGACACCATAGCGTTAGTTCCGTGATACAGAATCCGGGTATGAGGCATATGCTGTCTCTGGTATTGAGCCAGTAATGTCTGACTGCCAATATCTTTTCCTTTAGAGACGGCTTCGTTAATCAGTTTGGACAATATGCCTACTCCGCTTAGTCCAAGATTAAAACCATGAGCTGTTACTGGGTGCATACCAACTGCCACATCTCCAATAAGCGCACTGCGCTGAGCATAAAATGCATTGGCATGGACGCCGACAAGCGGGTAATGATGAACAGTGCTAACCAAATGCATCTCACCTAGTTTACCTTTGAGCTGTTGGGTAATATCTGCGGCCAACTCAGCAGGAGACATGGCTAGAATGTCTCCTGCATGTTCATTATTAATAGTAACAACACAATTAGTGAGATTTTCTTCAAGTGGCAGCAGAGCAAGAGTACGCCCGTAATGGAAACACTCCAGTGCAGTATGCTGATTACTCAATGTATGCTGCATTCGGAAAACAATTACTGTACGCCCGAAATCATGAATCTGAGCCGAAACACCCAACTGGCGGCGTGTGTTGGAAAAACGGCTATCGGCAGCAACAAGTAATTTCCCTTTGATTAGCCGGCCATCATCCAGCTTGGCTTCAATTTGATTTGCATGATCATTTTTTACATCAATAATACTATGGCCAGTAATAATATTTACATTATTAAAGGCTTTGACTGCTTCGTATGCAGCACGCCGGATATTATGATTACTGATTAAAAAACCCAGTGTATTGGCCGGTTTGCCGCGAGCCATTGTTGGCTGTTCAAAATGGAGCTGATAGTTAGAATAGCCGTTAATTACTTTAGCATCACGCAAAGGATAAATTTCATCTGGTGCAATTTTGTCCCACATATCTAACTGCTGCATTAATTCCTTTGAATAATGTGTCAGAGCAATTTCCCTGCCATCAAAAGGCGGGTGCGCCAGTACAGCCATTTCCTGTTTTTCAACTACAGTAATTGAAAGCCCTGATGGAGCTAAAGCGCGTGCCAGACTTAAACCAGCAGGTCCGGCTCCGACGATAATGACATCAGTTTCTTTATCTGAGTGTGAAGACACATTATTTGCTGCCATAAAATCCATTCCTGAATGAATATATTCAATACAGCGTTAGAATAACTGAAAATGAACTTGAATCCTATATCCGTTTGAAAGAAAGTTAATAAACGTCAAGCTTAACCCTTAAATTATTGCTCTGTTAAAATCATGGTAATAGGATTTATATATGAATGATTATACAAATGGTTAAAAACTCATTTCAGGATCAATTGCAGCAACTGGGTAAACAGGCTAAAGCGAAACGTCTGGCAGAAGAGCAGCAGGCAAAAGAAGTACAAAAGCGCCAGGCAGATGTCAATTTTGCTGAAGCGATCGGAAAAGATATTACGCCATTAAAGGCAAGAAATCAGTTTCAGCATCCGCGTGATACCAGCCCGATTAAATTGCGAACCCGTCAGGAAGAATCAACAGACGAAAGCAGCTATTTTTATGTTGGTGAAAATCAGAATGATACTGCACCGCCAGTATTCAGTAAAAATGGTCGCGGTACGGCTGATATTAAGCGCCTGCAGGCGAAGCAATGGCCTATCGTAGCTTATGTGGATTTACATGGCTATCGTCAGGATGAGGCCCAGGAAGTACTGAATGAATTTATAGATTATATTCAGCAATATGGAGTAGTAGGTGAAATAGTTCATGGCAGCGGACTGGGATCAAAGGATTATCAGCCTGTATTGAAAACACTTGTACGCCGCTGGTTAATGGCACACCCCGAAGTGCTGGCTTATGCCCAGCCAAATGAGCGTAATGATGGTGCAGTATATGTGCTGGTTAAAAAGAAGCATCGTGCGTTTGAACGGGAATAAATTTGTGTTTAAGTACCTGTCTTAACCCCTCAGCATAAAATAAAAGTGAAAATCAACAGAATCAGGTTAAACCGGATATTAGTATTAAGTTATTATCATAGAAAATGTCTGATTTTTTGTTTGATTTATAATTAAAAAAATAGGTTATGTTTTTTAGTATAAAAATCTGTATTGGTAATTTTCAAAATTGGTCTCGGCAAGATGATAAACATTAGCCTGACCAAATGGATTCAGTATATGCGGCAAAAAATGCCAACACAGGCATCATTATTTTCGTCTCCATGGTTTAAACCATTTGCACGCTGGTTTGACAGGCCATACTACTGGCAGCTCAATCGAGAACGTGCTGCCTCTGCTGTAGCTGTTGGCATGTTTTGTGGTCTCATGCCCGTACCTACCCAAATGCTTACCGCTCTGATAGTGGCTTATGTGGTACGCACACATTTACCCGTGGCACTTTTAACTACACTGTATACGAATCCGCTAACTTATATACCCTTATATTACTGTGCTTATCAGATTGGTGAGGGCTTATTATATGGTCAGTGGGGCAAAGCCATGCCTGAACTGCCAGAGTTTAAATTAGGTCATCTCGGGACTGAATTATGGCAATGGTTGATTCAGTTTGGTAAGCCTTTACTTTTGGGTGTGCCAGTATTGGGCATGATACTCGCAACCCTCGGATATATTGTGGTCTGGAATGGCTGGCAGTGGTTTGCCCGCAGACAGGTGACCACCATTCAGAAATAAAGACATGCAAAGATCATTAACGGATAACGAGTTGAGGTTGGTCAGAAAGTTTCTGGGTAATGCAGCAGACTGGACAAAAGTGCAGATAGTATGTGATGCATGGTGGCTAGTACATCCGCATGCTGCCATAACATGCGGAAATCATATTATTTTTCCGGCGGCATATTATGTTGATGATTTTACTCAGTCGGATTTGAGCATGCAAGGCTGGCTGATGCATGAGCTTATGCATGTCTGGCAAAGCCAGCATGGTTTTCCAATTTTATTTGCCGGAGTTTGTCTTGCACTTAAAGCAGGCTACTATCAGGCGCGTGCCTACCGGTATCCGCCTCCGGAAACAATTATCAGCCTTAATCAGCTGAATATGGAGCAACAGGCGAATATAGTACAGCATTATTTTCTGGCATTAAACGGTGATAAACGGTATCAGCATTCACAGGTGGATTTTCGTCGCTTGCTTAAACCGCTTATCAGACATCCGGATAATCGTAGTCTGTTACCGCATTATTAACAGCCGGCTTTGGCCGGTTATTTTAGATAACTTTTTAACTGTTATAATTCACACTTGTTTTATTGCCGGAGTGATACATGTCTGTATTTGAAGCAGCAGCGCAGCAACTGCATACTGTACGTGATTTTTTACGCTTTACTGTAAGTCAGTTTCAAGAGGCAGAATTATTTTTTGGTCATGGAAATGATAATGCCTATGATGAAGCTGCCTACCTGATTTTACATACCTTACATTTGCCACTGGACACATTAGAGCCGTTTCTTGATGCCCGTTTGCTCGACACAGAAAAGTCACTGCTGTTACAGCTTGTTCAGCGCCGTACCAGTGAACGCATACCAGTGGCTTATCTTACCCATCAGGCATGGCAGGGAGCATATGAATTTTATGTTGATGAAAGAGTAATCGTGCCGCGTTCATTTATTTATGAGCTTTTAGGTGCACCGCTTCATCCATGGATTGAATATGATGAACTGGTACACAGAGCACTGGATTTATGCACGGGCAGCGGTGCACTAGCTATTCAGATGGCGGACATTTATCCGGATGCGATGATTGATGCAGTAGATATCAGCCTTGATGCGCTTGAAGTAGCAGGTATGAATATTGAAGACTATGGATTAGAGGATCGAATCAATCTGATTCATACCGACCTGTTTACCGGTATTGATACAACTTATGATTTAATCGTGTCAAATCCGCCCTATGTAGATGCCGAATCAGTCGCACAATTGCCAGAAGAGTATCTGCATGAGCCAGAACTGGCATTAGGAAGTGGGATTGATGGTTTGGATGCTACTCGGCAGATTATTCAGCAGGCTGCCAGATATCTTAACCCAAAAGGGGTATTGCTGGTTGAAATCGGGCATAATCGCGAAGTACTGGAGCAGGCATTTCCGGAATTACCATTTACCTGGATGCCTACCAGTGGCGGAGATGGTTTTGTCTTTTTGCTGACACGCGAACAATTATTAGGTGAAGCGTAGATTAACTGTGATATATCTGGTTAGATTGTTCAGAAGTCTGCAAATTAAGAATTCTGCCACGATGTAAAAGGCTTTCTGACCAGATTATTATTGTAATATCTGGGATCATCCGATACTTCCTGTCCTATCCAGTCAGGAAAAATAATATGCTCATCAGTGTGGTTTAATTCAACTTCAGCCACAATCAGGCCTTGATTTACACCTAAAAATTCATCAATTTCCCAGTTAAGTCCATTTAAAGGTATGCGGTAACGATATTTTTCAATTATTGGCTGCTCTGCCATATGAGTGAGCATATGTCTGGCATCTGCAACCGGAATTGAGTATTCAAATTCAGTACGAGTAATGCCACGATTTGTGCTTTTAATCGTTATCCATGCTTTATCATCACAAATACGGATACGTACGGTTCGTTCTTTAACCGTCGATAAATAGCCCTGACAAAGATATTTAGCTGATGCCAGATTCCGCCACGCATTGCCTACTACCAGAAATTTACGTTCAATTTCCTGTGCCATAATAAAATCTTGTGAATTAACCTATATGCTAAAAAGCACCAGAAACTGTTTGGCAGTAAACTGGTGCACAGATTTGTGTCAAACTAAATAATAACAGTTAGGATGCAAGTCTGTTAGCAATTGCATTAAACATTAAAGATGCTTCCAGTGGCTGTTCCAGAAAAGAGGGCTCAGCTTTAGGCCAGGTAGACCATTGCACAATAACCAGCTTCTGTTTCTGATTAACCATAATAATCTGTCCGTAAATTCCTAAAGCCCACATGCTGTCCTGACTGTTCAGCCCTGTTTTTGGAGAAACATCATTTACAGTAGCCGGTACACTATTATTCCACCATTCATAGCCATAACTTCCTTCCGGATGCAGTTTGCTGACTGAATTTTTCGCCTGATTCCAGTTACGGGAATCTTTAACCCAGTTTTTAGGTAATATTTGCCTGCCATCTGACAGCGTACCATTATTCATCACGAAGAGGCCAAATTTACCCCAGTCTTCAAGCGTGGCATTAAATCCGTGTGCACCCACATCATGTTGTCCCACGGTATAACTGTGCCACACACCATCTCTGTTCATACCGAATGGTTGCCAGATTTTATTCTGTAGATATCGGGCAATACTTTCACCAGTTGCTTTTTCCAGTGTGTCTCCTAGCAGCCATGCACCACCGGATGAATAAGACCATGCTTTACCGGGTTTAGCATATGACTTGCGGCCGGGTGCTTTTACCAGACTGTTAACGCACGTATAAGTATTAGGATTGGCCTCACATTGAGTAAGTTGTGAAAAATCAGATTTCGGATCAGTGTAATCTTCGTTCCAGTTCACACCAGAAGTATGTTGAAGCAGTTGACGAATTGTCACGTGCTCCCATGCTGTTCCCCGCACATCAGGATTATATTTCACTATCTCATCATTCAGCGATTTGATTTTACCTTCTTTAAGAGCAATACCTACAAGTGTAGAAACCACCGATTTACCCACTGAGCGTGATGTCCAAAGTGTAGTAGGATTATTACCATTGGCGTAATAATCCCATACTACTTTGCCATCTTTAATTACCATCATTCCAGTTACATTATTACGCCTTAAATAATCTTTTAGCAGATATGACTGACCATGAATCTGATAATTTACATTAGACAGATTTTGAGGCGCTCTGGGCAGTGGCAGGCCATGAGCAGCGTGAAAAACATCACCGGGATAAGAGCGATAGTCATTACGAAAGCCAATTGCCCGTTGTTGCTGATTCCAGCTTAACATGTTTTTGACATCCGGTAATTTTTTGTCCAATGGAGCAGGGCAATTGTTGAGACCTAATGATTTACAGCTATTTGGCGTAGTTGCTGCATGAATGTTAAAACTGGTAGTTAAACACAGAGTTAATAAAGCAGTTTTAAAAGTTTTATTTATCATTTTCATAAAATATTCTGTATATCATCTAAATTATTATCAGGTATCTTATAAGCTTATAAATGCCACCAATATTTAAAGTGATAATTTCAATGATTTTGGTTTATTAATTATATAAAACAAATATATAAAGCTGATTTGAAATTAAAAAGAAACCTGCTTTACAGCAGGTTTCTCAATTAATAATCAGGCAAAAGTCAAAATACCATCCTGAGCCGTTAACATAATTGTACTGTTAGGAGCATAGTCTCCAGCCAGTAATTCTTTAGCCAATGGATTTTCGATTTCAGTCTGAATGGCCCGTTTCAGAGGACGTGCGCCATAGACCGGATCAAATCCCACCTTAGCCAGTACATCCAAAGCGGCATCATCAACCTGTAAATGTAAATCCATTTTTTCCAGACGCTGACGCAGACCAGCAAGCTGGATATTAGCGATAGCACGAATATTGGATTGGTTAAGACTATGGAATACAACAACTTCATCAATACGGTTAATCAGTTCAGGGCGGAAGTATTGTTTAACTTCATCCATTACTACTGCCTTAATCGCAGCATAATCATCGCTTTCCATTTTCTGGATTTCCTGACTGCCAATATTGGAAGTCATAACGATAACCGTATTTTTGAAATCAACTGTACGTCCCTGACCGTCAGTTAAACGACCATCATCCAAAACTTGTAGCAAAATATTGAATACATCCGGATGAGCTTTTTCGACTTCGTCCAGCAAAACCACACTATAAGGATTGCGGCGTACCTGCTCAGTTAAAAAACCGCCTTCTTCATAACCAACATAGCCGGGAGGCGCACCAATTAAACGCGCAACGGAATGTTTTTCCATATATTCCGACATATCTACCCGAATCAGATGGGTTTCGCTATCAAACAAAAAGCTTGCCAGAGTTTTACACAACTCAGTTTTACCCACACCGGTGGGGCCAAGGAACAAAAAGCTGCCATATGGTTTATTCGGGTCTGATAAACCGGAGCGTGAGCGGCGGATTGCATCTGCTACAGCGCGTACAGCTTCATCCTGTCCCACTACACGTTCATGCAATACTTCTTCAATTCTCAATAGTTTTTCCCGTTCACCGGCCATCATTTTGGATACCGGAATACCGGTCATACGCGAAACAATTTCGGCAATTTCTTCTGAGCCTACTTTAGTGCGTAACAGCTTGTTAGGCTGATTATTCTGTTGCCCGTTGTCAGCAGCCTGTAACTGGGATTCAAGCCGGGGTAATTCTTCATACTGGAGCTTGGCCACTTCTTCCCATTTACCATTACGCTTAAGCGCATCCATCTTAACTTTTAGCTGATCAATCTGCTCTTTAATTGTAACGCTGCCTTGAGCTTTGGCTCGTTCCGCTTTCCAGATTTCATCCAGATCAGCAAACTCACGCTTAACATTATCCAGCTCTTCATCTAGCAGTGCCAGACGTTTTTTGCTGGCTTCATCATCTTCTTTCACCAGAGATGCGCGTTCAATTTCCAGCTGTATTTCACGGCGTTTAAGCTTGTCCATACTTTCAGGCATAGACTGGCTTTCAACTTTAATTAATGATGCAGCCTCATCAATCAGGTCAATGGCTTTATCTGGTAAGAAACGGTCGGTAATATAACGATTAGATAATTCAGCAGCAGCTACTATTGCCGGATCAGTGATTTCTACACCATGATAGATTTCATAGCGTTCCTGTAAGCCACGTAAAATGGCAATGGTATCTTCAACTGTTGGTTCTTTTACCAATACTTTCTGGAAACGGCGTTCCAGAGCAGGGTCTTTTTCAATATATTGACGATACTCATCCAATGTTGTCGCGCCGATGCAATGCAATTCACCCCGCGCAAGAGCCGGCTTGAGCATATTACCTGCATCCATAGCACCATCGGCTTTACCAGCTCCTACCAGTGTATGTATTTCATCAATAAAAATAATGGTATTGCCTTCGTCTTTAGCCAGATCATTAAGTACTGCTTTCAGACGTTCTTCAAATTCACCCCGGAATTTTGCACCGGCAATCAAACTAGCCAGATCCAGCAAAAGCAAACGCTTATTTCGCAAAGAATCCGGAACTTCATTATTCACAATTCGTTGAGCCAAACCTTCAACAATGGCAGTTTTACCTACACCCGGTTCACCGATAAGTACAGGGTTGTTTTTAGTACGCCGTTCAAGCACCAGAATAGTGCGCCGGATTTCATCATCTCGCCCGATTACGGGATCCAGCTTACCCGAACGTGCTTTTTCAGTCAGGTCGGTTGTATATTTTTTCAATGCTTCTCGTTGATCTTCTGCGTTAGGATTATCCACACTTGCGCCTCCGCGAACGGCATCTATCGCCGAATTCAATTTATCTTCTGTAACACCAGCCTGTTTCAGAATACGTCCGCATTGTCCGTTTTCCTGAACAGCACCAAGCAAAAACAACTCGCTGGCAATATAAGCATCATTACGTTTAATAGCAGCTTTATCCATCAGATTGAGAATGTGCTGCAATTCAGTACTGGGTAGAATTTCACCCCCCTGACCGGATATTCTGGGTAAACCATTAATAGTAGAGTCAACCTGCTGTTTAACCTGTGCAACATTTGCACCAGCCTGGGTAAGTAAAGCAGCACAGCCACTATCATTATCATTCAGTAAAGCCTTCAATATAAATACGGCTTCCAGATAACCAGCATCCTGTCCTAAAGCAAGACTTTGTGCATCTTGTAAAGCTTGCTGAAACTTTGCGGTAAGCTTATCGAATCTCATCAAAATTTCCTTTAGTTATATTTTCATTAACAGATATATTGGTATCAGAAAATTAATGTCAAGTACCAGTATGAATAAATATTTTGATTAAATTTAATTTATTGATTTCTAAAAAAATCAACCTAAATATACTTATATTTTTTATTTATGTTTATTGAAGAATTCAAGTCTCAATTTCCTACTTTGTATAATTTTATAGTGCATCATCAATATTATTGAAACAAAATCTATACAAATAGAAATTGTGAGCGTTTGTCAGGATGCTTTTAATTCAAAATATCTAAAGCTACTGAACTTGAATTTCAATTATGTTGTTTTACTTTTTCAATTTGCTTAATAAATTAAAAATGTTTTAAAAACAAATATATATGATTGGTTATTTTTATTATTCAGCCTTTACTATCATTTCAAAGTCCTTCAGAATTTCACAAATTTTGTGAGTATATCTGTGGATAACTATAAAAAAACAAGGTGAATCAATCCAATTTAAGCGTGATTAATTTTTGTGCAATTGTTTAGCTTATATCTCTAATGTTTTGAGAAAAAAGTACTTGAAATTTTAATTCAGAATTTTAAATTTCTCTATTTCTGTGTTTGTGAGAATAAAGATAAATTTTTAACGAATGTAATATCAGATATTTATATCAATAATATCTGAATAACTTGAATATTAATTCAATTTTTCAATGCTAATTTCTGTAAATGGTGTAAAATTTAGATATTGAGATTTTTTTTAATATATTAGCCATGAGAACTGAAGAGTTTAATAAATGCCGTGAATTTCTTGAAGGGCAAATCATGCGAACTCCTGATAATAAAGAGTTGATTGCTACTTATCAAAAATTGCTCGAACTGAAAAGCATTTATGATACAGAAATTCATATATCAATGCTGGATAAAAAAGCCCGGAAAATGGAGTTTCAGCAACATGTTCAGACAAGTTTATCTTCAGGATCCAGTAGTACTGAAGATAATCCCGAGCTGAAAGATGGTAATTCCAAATATACTGAACTACAACAAAATCAACCTAATTTGATGTCAAATCAAACAAACTGGTATAACTATCAGCGAATCAAGCATCATGATTTCGGAAATAGTTAATTAGTTTCACATGGTAGAGTATAAAAAATATGTCTATGATATGTATGTTAAAATTGTAAAATAAAAGTTTCATGATATCGACGCAAAACTTTTATTTTACATATCACAATTATTTGCTGTATCTTTTAAAAACTATAGTAAGAATTTAGTTTTTTTATAAGTAGATAATCTTTCGTATAGAGTAGTCATTTCTACTAATATTTTCTAGCTAAGACAGTCTATGCAGTTTTCTGCTATTTATCCCATTAAAGCATTAATATCAAAAATTTTTTTGATAATTGGCAGAAATATTGCCAACCAAGAATAGTGAAATGAGTGGTAAAAATTATTTATTTCATTATGCAATTTACTTAGACTTATTCTTATAAAATATTCTAATATTTTGGAAATAACTGTGATCAGCAGGTTAAAGGTTTTGCTTAAGGCTTATCAGTCTTTATCTTAGCTTTTTTACAATCTACTTTCCTTTTTAATGTGTAATTCAATGCAGTATTTTATTTTTTATCTTCGACTTTAAGCTAGATAAATGAAATTTGAATAAAATTATCGTAGTAATATATCCGTTTTATAATTATTTAGTCTGTTAAAGTTGATTAGCATAGGACGGCATGCCGTAAACGGTGCAGAAAGACTGCCTCTGCGCATCGTTGGGAGAATCTGGGTATAAGTGGTGCGCGTAGCTGACGGACATGATAGAAAGACAATGGCAAGTCTATAGTGCATCGGTAGGGAGAACGACTAGGCAGTTAACCTGAAGTTTCGTTGATCGAAGCTCGCGACAAGACCTGCTAACTTTGTAAATAAGTTTGAAGCGGTATATCGACCCATCGAACAGAGAAACAAGACTGCGAAGCCTTGCGCATTCATTAATCGAAGGTAAAGACGTTCCGCGAATGCGCCCTAGTCGTGATTGTGAACGATTCGCGCGAACCCAAGTACGCATGCAATGGAAATCGAAGCTTCAAACCTACGCTTAACCGATTACTGTCGAACCTATCGTAAAAATATTATGAAGTCCGATGTTATCACCGTGCTTAAATCTATATGGCAGACAAAGATTAAAGAGAGAACTACCTTCACGGGTGCATCGAAACCATCTTGGATTATGCAAAAGCGATGGAATACTGCGAAGATGACAACCTCGCCGCATGGAAGAGAGCGCTAGAAACAATACTTGGTAAGGTAGGTTGAGAAGTGAAGGCGCAACCATCTTTATTTTACCGCGAAATCAGCACGTTCATTGTCGACTGCGTAAGCACGAAAACGTGTCACCGCGCGCCAGCCATGAAAGCGAAATTCGGAGTATAGCCGCGAACGGGCGATGCAAGCAGACGGTTCGACGAAGGTGTGTACGGCGGGCGATGCTCGAAAGCAAGGATGTTGCCGCCGTCATCTTCCATCCGCCCAGCTTCATTGTGGGCTTCAATGCCGAAACCCGTTCGAAGCTTTGTTACGATACGATGGAACGTTGGGTTTCAGACGTCCACAAGCGCATGACAGACAGCATCGCGCTTGGGGAATTTATACCGAAAGTCAACAAGGCTATCGGCAACATTTACAGCAGCTTATAAAATAGGCGTTTATTTCAAAAGCTTTGAAGTGCGTTCGTATGTGAATTCACAGTATCAGAAAGACTATGCCCGACCTTCATGCCGGGCTTTTTTTGTCTAGCTGCGGCTGTTCAGCCCCAAATCGCTTTCTTGGCTGCTTCGCTCAGAACGTCTACAATAATATTTCGAACACCGGATGCGATGGATTTTCCGGCCTTGCCCATTACCTTGTTGAAGCGAAGCGACGCAACTTGCGTTTTCGGACTGTCTTTCGTTAGCTCTGTCAAGTCGGAACGGAATTGTTGCATTTCTTCGGGGGATAGATCCGCCCCAACTTCGACCAACTCAACGGCGCTTGCGATCTTTCGTTCAGTCCAAGGAAACGCTTTACCGCAGTTGTGGCAGAACGCCGGAGGTTTATAGAAGGCGTCGAACCCGACTACTACTACGCGTTCATATTCAAATTTGCCCCGAATAGATGCGCTGCAATTTGGACATTGAGTGATGGTCGCTTCGCCACACTTCGAACAAAATGCTTCTTGACGTTCGGGCTGTACATCTGCGGTGGTTGTTACAACATGGCCGTTCAAACAGATCTGAGCGACTCGATACGTATCCATATCTTCCCTTTTCGGCAATGTCCGCTTCGTTGTAGATTTTTATGTGGGAGATAAAACTAACATTAATTAGTTAATTATTTATTTTATTTATTATTTGGCGGAAGCGGTGAGATTCGAACTCACGGAGGGCTATCAACCCTCGACGGTTTTCAAGACCGTTGCATTAAACCGCTCTGCCACGCTTCCGTCTTTGAAGATGCGCATAATAGACGATTAATACGGATTTGCCAAGTGTTTTGTATAAGCAAACAGCGAATTTCTGGTTAAATCGTTCATTTTATTTTTGATTAAATTTAGTGATGGCTGTTTTCGTCACGCAGGAATACCCACTCTGATTCACTGGATGAAGCTTTATCATAATAATAGCCATCATAATCGAATTCTTTTAACTGTTCTGGATCTGTTAGCTGATTTTCTGCTGCAAAGCGCATAAACAAACCTCGCGCACGCTTGGCATAAAAGCTGATAATTTTATATTTACCATTTTTTTGATCTTTAAAAACAGGTGCAATAACAGGTACAGATATTTTTTTAGTATTTATTGCTTTGAAATATTCTTGTGACGCGAGATTAATAAGTACTTTATATTCTTCTGACTGTATATTCTGTTCAATGGTGTTGGTAATGATGTCTCCCCAGAAAGTATATAAATCTTTGCCGCGAGCATTTTTAAGTTTAATACTCATTTCTAAACGGTAGGGCTGAATTAAATCTAAAGGTTTAAGAACACCATATAAACCTGACAGGATAGACATATGTTGTTGCAAATAATCTAATGCAGATTCAGTTAAATGCAGCGCATCCAAGCCTTCATAAACATCACCATTAAAAAGATATACAGCCTGTTTGGCGTTTTCAGGTGTAAAAGGGGGCTGCCAGTTATGATAACGTTCGGCATTTTGTAAAGCGAGTTTATCGGAGATACTCATAAGAGTAGCAATTTCGTGGGGAGCCTGTTGTTGTAGTAATGGCATTAGTTGTTGTGCCTGATCCAAAAGTTTAGCTTGCGTATACTTTTTTGTAGGAACCTCTACTGATTCATTTAATTTTTTTGCAGGTGAAATGACAAAATACATTTTTTATCCTTGTTTTCAAATATTTTTCCCAATATATATAATTTATCAAAATGTATGATAAACATATACTGAGGTGTTGCTATTTGCTTGATGTATGGGGCTTGAAATAAAGAATACTATATTCTTAATTTATAAAAGCCGGTTATTTGCACAATTATAAAAAAAGCGGCACAATTCTTTACTCAATATTTATAGATAAATTAAACAATCATGTCTACTTTACAATTGCATCCTGAAACTATCGCCATCCGGGGTGCTAAGGAACAAACTCCTTTCAATGAACACAATTCTGCACTGTTTCTGACCAGTAGTTTTATGTTTGAAAATGCAGAAACTGGTGCATCTTTATTTGCCGGTTCTACACAGGGTTATACTTATACACGTACTAATAATCCAACTGTTGCGGCTTTTCAGGCAAGGGTAGCTCAGCTCGAACAGGGAGAGGCTGGTCTGGCAACGTCTACAGGAATGGCAGCAATCAATGCTACTTTTCTTGCTCTGTTAAAAGCTGGCGATCATTTGGTAGCCAGTAAAAGTTTGTTTGGAACTACGATTGGATTACTGAATAATATTTTGCCACGTTTTGGGATTGAAGTGACACTGGTGAGTCAGACTGATATTACTGAATGGCAGGCCGCTATCCGTCCTAATACCAGAATGCTTTTTGTTGAAACGCCGTCTAATCCGCTGAATGAACTGGCTGATATCACTAGACTTGCAGAAATTGCACATAATAATCAGGCTATACTGGTTGTTGATAACAGTTTTTTATCGCCGGCTTTGCAACAGCCGCTGCGACTGGGGGCAGATTTATCAGTCGAGTCTGCTACTAAAGCGATTGATGGTCATGGTCGTGTAATGGGAGGAGTTATCTGCGGCAGTGCTGCATTGGTAAACGAAATTTTTTTACATGTCCGTACTACCGGCGAAGTGTTGTCACCTTTTAATGCATGGATACTTCTAAGTGGTTTGGAGACTTTGTATATCCGCATGGAAAAGCAGTGTGCTAATGCGCTGGAAGTTGCTCAGTTTCTTTCAACTCAACCACAGGTAATAACGGTACATTATACTGGTCTGTCTAATCACCCGCAGAAATCACTGGTGCAAAAGCAACAGCAAGGTGGCGGAATTGTTGTAGCTTTTGAGGTTAAAGGTGGTGAAAAAGCTGCCTGGCAGGTAATTGACATGTTAACTCTGTTTAGTAAAACCGGAAATCTGGGCGATGTTAAATCAACTGTCACTCATCCATGGACGACCACACATGGCCGCATGCCTCCGGAAGCCAAGCTGGAAGCCGGAATTCAGCCCGGACTGATTCGCTTATCTGTCGGTTTGGAGCATGCCTCTGATTTAAAAGCTGATTTGGCTAATGCATTAAGTAAGATAAGTATTTGATATATTGAAAATAATTTTCAGATTAATTTAAACAGCTATTAGTGTTTTGTGTACATGGTATCTGATTATCATGTAATCAGTTAGTTTTATTTTACTATTGCATTGATAGCTGATTAGCTATATTTTATATAGAAACCCGATAATAAAAGGAAACCATAATGAGTAGCGATTTAATTGTTCATGTAGGTGATGGCAATTTCGATAAAGAAGTTTTGCAGGCGAATGTGCCGGTACTACTGGATTTCTGGGCTCCATGGTGTGGGCCGTGCAAAATGATTGCGCCAATTCTGGACGAATTGGCTTCGGCTTATCAAGGTAAGCTGAAAATTGTAAAACTTAATGTAGATGAGAATCAGGATACTCCTGCTAAATTTAATGTTCGTGGTATACCCACATTAATGATATTTAAAGATGGCGCTAGTGTTGCTACAAAAGTTGGAGCTTTGAATAAAGGACAACTGGAAGCATTTATCAATGCATCTATTTAATAATTTCTAACTAAATTAAGAATTATTTCGTGCTTTTGAAAGACTGAATCATATATAAGCCAGATAAATAGCTTAATATGATTCAGTCTTTCAAAAGCATAATTTTTTATTATTTGTATGTATCTATTATTTTGTAGCTGGCAGGTTTTTCAAAATTTTCTCAAATCCATTAACTGCAAGTTTATTTGTATAAACTGAATAAATATTCTTATAATAAAGTTTTTTACTAGATTAATATAAAAATATATTTAATGTCTTATAGTTTTATTATTTATTGAATTTAAATAATAATTAATCCATCACCAAAACATATAATACTATCGCTATCAATATTTATAATTCATAAAATATTTGTTTATGTATTAATCTTGAGCTTAATTAAAATTGTGTTTATAAAACTTCATTTAATACTTTTGTTCATGCTATGATGTTTTTTGTGTCCTGTGTAAATATGGTGTAAATCAAAAATCCGATAATTAGTGAAATATAGTTATATTTGTAAAATTGAACAGAATATTTTATTAATTTGACATTTTGAAAGCATAATATTGTTCTAATAATGCTTAAGTTTGATTAATGTTTTATTTTTTTGTTTAAATTAATGTAATTTAATTATATTTTTTCTTATTTTAAGTATTTGGGAACTTTATTGTGTACGTAACACGGGTTTTGTTAGAATGATTTTGTGATATTTCATTCGGAATTAAACGAAAGCGAGTACGCTATGAATCATAAATCCAATATGTCAGTTTCTCCACCAAATGCTGATCAATCCAGTGCATTAAATAAAACGTTTATAATTGCCTGGTTTATTTGTGCCATTTTTTATTTTGTACAATATGCATTGCGCTCGGCCCCAAGTATTATGCAGGCTGAAATTATAGACACTTTGCATATTTCTAAAGTTGAAATGGCTGGCATTATCGGTCTGTATTTTTATTCATATGCTTTCTTTGCGCTGGTATCAGGTGTGATGCTGGATCGTATCGGGCCGCGTTTTACTGCCTCGTTGGGTATTATTTTAGTTGCTATTGGTTGCGTACTATTCTGTTCCGGAACAGTTATAACTGCTCAATTCGGTCGATTCCTGCAAGGTGCAGGTTCCGGACTTGCTTTTACCAGTGCAGTATTTCTGGCCACACGCGGTTTTCCGAAAAAATGGCTGGCAACTGCTGTCGGTATGACTCAGTGTTTCGGTATGCTTGGCGGATTTATGGGACAAGCTGTTGTATCGCCGATTATTAAAAATCAGGTGCTGACATGGCAGATGTTCTGGATAGTGGCTGCTGGTATACTGGTTGTGGTTTTCTTTGGCTCAGTGTTATCTACACCACGTACTCGTGAAGGTAAAATTGACTGGAGTGGTTTGAGCCATCCTTATATTGTGGTATTGAAAAATCCACAGTCTTACATTTGTGCTTTCATCGGTGCCATGATGTTCCTGCCTACCAATGTTGGTAATATTGCATGGGGAAATCAGTTTTTACAGGACGGACTGATTGCTAAAGATGATATAGCCTTACGTTTGGCAATGGTTCCGCTAGGCTGGGTAATTGGTTGTCCGATTTTAGGTTATTTATCTGATGTAATTGGTCGCCGTAAGCCAGTTGTGATGGGTAGCCTTATTGCTATGGGCATTACTGGTGGTTTTATTGTTTACTTGCCTGATGTTATGCCGCCTTTTGTGATGGGTTTATTATTCGGTATTGCTTCCGGCGCGGCAATGATCCCTTATACAATGATTAAAGAAGTGAATCCTGATGAAGTTAAAGGTACAGCTACTGGTGTGATTAACTTTTTCGTATTTGTGATTAGTGCAATTATGACCAATATGTTTAATATTCTGATTGACCATCTGACAAAAGCAGAAGGTCAGCTGAATTTGAAAGTTTTCCAGACTGCTGACTATGTTTTTGTAGGTGGTTTGATTCTTGCATTTATCATGACAATGTTTGTTCGTGAAACCGGCAGTCAGGCTAAAAAATAATGTTTGAGCGGATATAATAATCGGCTTTAAATTTAAAACGGCTACTTTATGTAGCCGTTTACTTTTATATATTCTAAGTCAGAAAATTATTGGACTAAAGAAAATTCAGTCCCAGTTTAAGTCCGGATTTTGAGCAATAACTGCTTTGAACTGAGCGATAATATTGGCTAAAGCCTGCTGATTATCAGCTTCAAAGCGTAATACTAGTACAGGAGTGGTATTGGAAGCTCTCATCAGGCCGAATCCATCTTTAAATTCCACACGCAGTCCGTCTATAGTGATGCGCTCAATCTCATTTTCAAATCGTGCATTTTGTGCCAGACTGGAAATAATTTCATGTCCGGTTTGTCCGGCCGGAACAGCAATATTCAGTTCTGGTGTAGAAACTCCTTCAGGTAAATCATTCAAAACAGCAGAAGGATTTTCATGTCTGGATAAAATTTCCAGCATACGTGCACCGGCATATAATCCGTCGTCAAAGCCTAGCCAGCGTTCTTTGAAGAATACGTGACCACTCATTTCACCGGCTAATAATGCATTGTGTTCTTTGATTGCTGCTTTGATAAAACTGTGACCAGTTTTGCTCATGATTGCTTCACCACCATGCTGTTCAATCCAGGGTTTTAATAATCTGGTGGATTTTACATCATAGATAATTTTTGCTTGCGGATTGCGTGCGAGAACATCAGCAGCAAAGAGCATTAGCTGACGGTCAGGATAGATAATCCGTCCATCTTTTGTTACAACACCAAGACGGTCACCATCTCCATCAAAAGCTAGTCCGATTTCGGCATCGCTTTTTTGCAGTACCTGAATTAAATCCTGTAAATTAGCAGGTTTAGCCGGGTCAGGATGATGATTGGGAAAATTGCCATCTACTTCGCAAAATAATTCCTGTACTTCACAGCCCAGAGCGCGATATAAATCGCCGGCATAGGCTCCAGCTACACCGTTTCCGGCATCAATAACAATTTTCATTGGTCGCTGGAGCTGAACATGATTAGTTATATAATTAATATATTCTGATGCAATAGGTAAGGGAACAACATTACCGGTATGTTCAGATTGAGCGGCAAGCTCGTCGGATTCGATAATTTTACGTAAAGCCTGAATATCATCTCCAGCCAGAGTAGTTCCAACCAGCATCATTTTAAAGCCATTATAGTCGGGCGGATTGTGACTGCCTGTAATCATGATGCCGCTGCCTTGGCAATGTTCAACAGCTGCAAAATACAGCATTGGTGTGGCAACCATACCTATATCGATTACATTGATACCACAGGCAGTAATGCCCTGAATCAGACTTGTTGCCAGAATCGGACCGGACAAACGGCCGTCACGTCCTATTGCAATCTGATCAACTCCTTTGCTGAGGGCTATTGTGGCAATAGCACGGCCAATCAGTTCGGCAGTATCTTTATTCAGTGAAACATCTACGATGCCGCGGATATCATATGCTTTGAATATGCCGGCATCTATCTGTTTGGTATTCATGTGTTTTTTCCTTGTTTGTTCCTGTATTTGGATCGAGGTATGTTTATATTTTATTGGTATTTGAAGATAAAACCGGAATATTGGTGCAACAATTAAGCTTTATTGCCGAGTGTAGGTAAACCAAAATGACTATAACTTAATTCAGTGGCCATGCGTCCTCGCGGCGTGCGCTGTAAGAATCCTTGCTGAATTAAATAAGGCTCGATAACATCTTCGATGGTATCAGTTGATTCACCAATTGCTGCGGCAATATTATCCAAGCCGACAGGTCCGCCTGAAAATTTGTATAAAATTGCTTCCAGATATTTACAATCCATAACATCCAGTCCGGACTGGTCAATATCCAGCATTTTTAAAGCCGCATCTGCTGTAACAGCATTTATTTCCCCCTGATGTTTTACTTCTGCATAATCTCGTACGCGTCTGAGCAGACGATTAGCAATACGCGGTGTACCGCGACTGCGTCTGGCTATTTCTGCCGCTCCGGTATTATCAATTTTGAGTTGCAGAAGCTGAGCCGATCGGCTCACAATCGTAGTTAAATCTGCATTATTATAAAATTCCAGACGTGAAACTATACCGAAACGATCTCGCAATGGGTTTGTTAACATGCCGGCGCGTGTAGTTGCTCCGACCAGAGTAAATGGCGGAAGATCGATTTTAACTGAACGCGCAGCGGGTCCTTCACCAATCATGATATCCAGCTGATAATCTTCAAGTGCCGGATACAATATCTCTTCTACTACAGGATTCAGCCGGTGAATTTCATCAATGAAAAGTACATCATGCGGTTCCAGATTGGTAAGCAGTGCGGCCAGATCGCCTGCGCGTTCGAGTACAGGTCCCGATGTCTGACGTAAATTGACGCCAAGTTCATGAGCAATAATATGTGCCAGAGTGGTTTTACCAAGTCCCGGCGGACCAAACAATAAAGTATGATCCAGAGCTTCGTGCCGTATTTTTGCTGCCTGAATGAATATTGAAAGCTGCTCTTTGGATTTGTGCTGACCTATATAATCTGATAACGCACGCGGACGCAGAGCTCGTTCGAGTAGCTCTTCCTGTGCTGAAGCAGTCTGCGGGCTGATGACGCGTTGTGGCTGTGCGCCTGATAGTTGGTCTGTTTGTAACATGAGTAAATAAAAAAATAAATTATATCAATATTGAACTGAAACCTGAGTAAATGGAAAACAGACTAAGTAAAATTGTGATTTTAAACAGGTGTACACATGCTGGCAAAAACCTGAAAATATTCAGGGAAGGTTTTATTGACACACTGCGGATCATCAATATAAACAGGTGTTCCCAGTAAACTGATAAGTGAAAAACACATGGCCATTCTGTGGTCATCATAAGTGCTAATATGAATATCTGAATGTAATTTTGCCGGTGGTGTAATGCTGATGCTGTCTTCAGTCTCTAATACTGTGGCACCTAATTTACGTAATTCACAAGCCATGGCATTGATTCGATCAGTTTCTTTAACACGCCAGCTGGCAATATTGCGAATATGACAGGTACTTTTGCTGGCGAGAGCGACGATAGCCAGTGTCATAGCTGCGTCAGGGATATTATTAGCATCAATATCAAAAGGCAGGATGTTCTGATGTGGTGCACGGGATATTTCAATAAATTGTTTACCCCAGTGTACAGTTGCTCCGATTTTTTCAAGCTCTTGCACAAATGCTACATCACCTTGAATACTTTGATTGTCTATACCATTGACACGAATAGGTTTTCCTGAAATCAGGCCGGCAGCAAGAAAGTAGGAAGCACTGGAGGCATCTCCTTCCACATAAATGTGAGCCGGAGCATGGTAATGTTGTCCTGCATTCAGTCTGAATGTCTGATAATGATCATGTTCAACGTCTACTCCAAACTGTTTGAGCAGATTCAGAGTAATTGCGATATAAGGTTTAGAAATTAATTCACCTGTAACTTCGATAGTATACTTTTTACCTGTTAATGGTAGGGCAATGAGTAATGCAGTTAAAAACTGGCTGGAAACATTACCTTTAACACTAATATGATCAGTATTCTGTTGCCGGATTTCATGAATTTGTAATGGCGGAAAGCCGTTTTGTCCTTTATACTCAATCTCGGCACCTGTCATTCGCAATGCATTAACCAAATCGCCGATAGGACGTTCATGCATACGATTTACACCATGTAAATAATATTCACCGCCTGTTATCGCCAGTACTGCTGTTAATGGTCTGAATGCAGTACCTGCATTACCAAGAAATAAATCAGCTTTCTGTTTAGGGAATTTACCCTGACAACCATATATTCTGATATTTAAACCAGAGTTAGTACTGTTTACGGGAAGATGTTCAACTCTAACGCCAAGTGTTTTCAGTGCTTCCAGCATATAGCGGGTGTCATCTGAATCAAGTAAATCATAAATTTCACTGACATTATCCGCCAATGCAGCAAGGAGTAAGGTGCGGTTGCTGATACTTTTGGAGCCGGGCAGATTAATACTGGCAGGATGACAGGTACAGGCTTTTAAATGCAAGGTCTTCATGTATAAATTGGTAAATTTGAAGTATTTGATTGAAAGTTTATCAGTTAATTGTACTGTGGGATATGCATATCAATCGCAAACAGGATAAATATACATAAAATCTGGAACCATGAAGGAGTATAATTCAGGTGAGCAGCAGTAATATTGGTTATAATAGCAAATATATTAATATATTAATTTAGTAAGTATAAATATGAATTTTGATTGGCGCTGGTCTAAATCCAGTACAGTTTGGTTATTAATGATACTGGCTGTTCCTTTTGTTCAGCAATTACATATTAATCCTGACTGGGTATCCTATGTAGAAAATACACAAACCATTTTTCTGCTATTTTGTTTTTTATTTACTTTACTTTCAACTTTATGCAGTGGTTTAAAAGGAAAAGAGAAAGCATTCTGGCTCTGGGCATCATTATGGTGGCTGGTATTGCTGGGTCGTGATCAGAACTGGGGCAGGCAAACTTTTTCCGGATATTCTCATGCTGTGTATCATGGAATTGCTGCTGTACTGATTTTAGGTCTGATTTTAATGTTGCTGTGGCCGCGGCTGCGTGCAGGAATCCAGTATTATTATCATCAGCCGTTTCCTGTATGGAATTTCCTTTTGGCTGCAGCCGGCTTTCTGCTGGCTGATGCAATTGAGCGTGGTCGCTGGATTGCACAGTTTATTTTGTTAAATCCAGTTTATGATGATATGCTTGAGGAATTGTATGAATGTCCGTTCATGCTTGCATTATTTACTGTCTCTGCAGTATTGCAATGGCGAACAATTATGCAGATGAAAAGATCTTTAAAGCAGGTTAAGGTGTAATATTTCATTGATACAGATAAAAATTGAGCCATCAGAGTTTGCTAACCAGTCTGATGGCTCATTAATTTTTGATATAAATGATATCAGTTTGTGTTTAGAACGAATTTTCTGATATATAAATATAATTCAGGACAATCTATAAGGCTGAAAAGAGCTTGTTAAAAGGTACTAATATGGTTGCAATACAATCAGAACCGCGATTAAAGGTAATTGCAATTGATGGTCCCAGTGCATCTGGAAAAGGAACGGTAGCAGCAAGGGTGGCGGCTATTTTGTCCAGAGATTATCTGGATTCCGGGGCACTTTATCGGTTAACTGCACTATATGCCCAGCAACAGAATATAAGCTGGCATAACGAACATGAAGTGGCTGCTCTTGCACAAGAGCTTCCGGTAGTTTTCAAGAATGATTCGATTATTCTGAATGATGAGGATGTAACTTCAGCTATACGGACAGAAAGTATTGGCATGGGTGCATCTGCTATTGCGGCATTGCCTGAAGTGCGGACTGCATTGTTGCAGCGTCAGCGAGATTTTTTAACTTCAAGAGGACTGGTTGCTGACGGAAGGGATATGGCTTCTGTTGTATTTCCGCAAGCCGAACTCAAAATATTTCTTACAGCCAGTGCACAAGTACGGGCGCAGCGGCGGGCTTTACAGTTAGGGCTGGCTATTGATGGTCCGGACTTTGTGCAAATTCTTACTGATATCGAAAAACGTGATCAGGCGGATCGTCAGCGTACTGTGGCACCGCTTAAGCCAGTCAGTGATGCAAAAATTTTAGACACTTCCTCTCTTAATATTGAAGAAAGTGTGAAAAAAGTACTTGATTGGTATCGAAAAATCTAAAATTAGGTTATAATTAAACTTTTTGTACTAACATTCTTAGCATTTCAATATTTGAAAATGTTTGAATTTTGTACTAAATAATTGTTTTACATGTTTTTATACTGACAGGCTTGTAATAGATGCCGGCAGTAATTATATGATTTGACTGGCACAGTCAGGGTGTGCCGGTTTTGATTAACTAACTTTTGTATCCCCTGACGATACCTGTTTGAGAACATAAATATATGACTATGGAAAATTTTGCCCAGTTGCTGGAAGAAAGTTTCACCTTGCAAGAGATGAATCCCGGCGAAGTCATCACCGCAGAAGTTGTTGCCATAGACAATAATTTCGTCACTGTGAATGCCGGTCTGAAGTCAGAATCTCTGATTGATGTGAGCGAGTTCAAAAATGCAGCGGGCGAGATTGAAGTTAAGGTTGGCGATTTTGTTACCGTAACTATTGAATCTGTGGAAAACGGTTTTGGTGAAACCAAGCTGTCACGTGAAAAAGCCAAACGTGCTGCTGACTGGATCAAGCTGGAAGAAGCCATGGAAAATGGTGAAATTCTGTCTGGCGTGATTAATGGTAAGGTTAAAGGCGGACTGACTGTGATGATTAACAGTATCCGCGCATTCCTGCCTGGTTCACTGGTTGATGTACGTCCGGTTAAAGATACTTCTCACTTTGAAGGCAAGGAAATTGAATTCAAGGTAATTAAACTGGATAAACGCCGTAACAATGTTGTGGTTTCACGCCGTGCTGTTCTGGAAGAAACTCTTGGTGAAGAACGCAAAGCCTTGCTGGAAAACCTGAAAGAAGGTTCAGTAGTAAAAGGTATTGTGAAAAACATTACCGATTACGGTGCTTTCGTTGATCTGGGTGGTATCGACGGTCTGCTGCATATTACTGATCTGGCATGGCGCCGTGTTAAACATCCAAGCGAAGTGCTGGAAGTTGGTCAGGAAGTTGAAGCTAAAGTATTGAAGTTTGATCAGGAACGCAGCCGCGTTTCTCTGGGCCTGAAACAGCTGGGTGAAGATCCGTGGAATGGTCTGGCCCGTCGTTATCCGCAGGGTACCCGTCTGTTTGGTAAAGTTACCAATCTGACTGATTATGGTGCATTTGTGGAAATCGAGCAGGGCATCGAAGGTCTGGTACATGTTTCTGAAATGGACTGGACTAATAAGAATGTTCATCCAAGCAAAGTAGTTCAGATGGGTGATGAAGTAGAAGTGATGATTCTTGAAATTGATGAAGATCGTCGCCGCATCTCTCTGGGTATGAAACAATGTCAGGCTAACCCATGGCAGGAATTCGAATCCAACCATGAAAAAGGCGATAAAATCAAAGGCGTTGTGAAATCCATTACTGACTTTGGTGTATTTGTCGGCTTGCCTGGCGGTATCGATGGTCTGGTTCATCTTTCTGATCTGTCATGGACTGACGGTGGCGAAGAAGCTGTACGTCAGTTCAAGAAAGGTGAAGAAGTTGAAGCTGTAGTTCTGGCCATTGATGTTGACAAAGAACGTATTTCTTTGGGTGTAAAACAGCTGGCTGGCGATCCGTTCAGCAACTATGTCAGCGTAAATGACAAAGGCAGCATCGTAACCGGTAAAGTGAAATCACTGGATGCTAAAGGTGCTGTTATCGCATTGGCTGATGATGTTGAAGGCTATCTGCGCGCATCAGAAGTTTCCAATGATCGTGTTGAGGATATTCGCAATGTCCTGAAAGAAGGCGATGATGTTGAAGCTGTGATTACTACGGTAGATCGTAAAAATCGCAATATCAATCTGTCTATTAAAGCTAAGGATGCTCAGGAAAGCAGTGCTGCTATGCGTTCGTTGTCTACTAACAACAATGCTTCAGCCGGTACTACCAGCCTGGGTGATTTGTTAAAAGCTAAATTATCTGGTGAAAGCGAATAAGCGGTTATGACGAAGTCGGAATTAATGATTCGCCTGGCGGAATTATATACTGCTAATAATGATAGTACTGTATTAAATGCTAAGGACGTTGAGCAAAGTATTAAGATTCTTGTTGATACGATGACTCGAGCTTTAGCTAAAGGTCAGCGAATTGAAATTCGTGGATTTGGTAGCTTTGATTTAAATCACCGTCCAGCTCGTGTTGGACGTAATCCTAAAACAGGTGAAAAGGTGTCAGTACCGGAAAAATATGTACCGCACTTCAAACCTGGTAAGGAATTACGTGAACGTGTTGACAAAGCTCTCGTATCTAAAGATAAATAATTCTGTTTTATTTTAGATAGACGTTAACGCCGCAGTTTCTGCGGCGTATTTTTATTTTATGGTGGTCGGATGTTAAGTAGGTATGCTAAGGTTACGTCTTTTAACTTTTGCTAAATACAATTCTGACATCCAGAAGAAATCAATTATATGACCACATCAGTCTTTGTTGCTCCCGAATTTAATAATCAAAGTCCTCTTACTTGGTATCAGGCTGCAGAACAGCAACCCGGATTTATACATGATGCAGCTCAGTTACGTGCAATTAAACAACTGGACAGACTCTGGACAGAGTTGATGATGTTCAAACGTAAACGAAACCGCTTTCTCGGGCGCAGTCTGCGTTCGCCGCGTGCACCGAAAGGTTTGTATATGTATGGCGGAGTCGGGCGTGGCAAAAGTTTTTTAATGGATGTTTTTTTTGGATGTTTACCATATCGGCGCAAACGCAGGGTACATTTCCATGCTTTTATGGCAGAAGTACAGGAACGATTAAAAGATCATCATAGTCAGACTAATCCATTAAGTGCAGTCGCACAGGATATTGCTCGTGAAGTAAGAGTGTTGTGTTTTGATGAATTTCATGTCAGTGATATTGCTGATGCCATGATTCTGGGAAGATTACTTGAGGGCTTATTTGAGCAGGGTGTGGTTATGGTGGCTACGTCCAATTATGCTCCGTCTGAGCTCTATCCGCAAGGTCAGAATCGTTCCAGCTTTTTGCCTACTATTGCACTAATTGAAAAAGAGCTGACTATTTTAAATGTAGATGGCGGTGAAGATTATCGAATGCGTACATTAAAGCCCGCAGATATATTCTATATACCAGCAGATGCAAGTAGTGAACAAAAATTAACAGAGTTATTTCACAAAATTAATGGTGAACAGGAAATTACTGGCGGAGAAATTGAAATACTTGGGCGTAAATTACCGTACAAAGCAATTTCTGATACAACAATCTGGTTCGACTTCAATACATTATGCTGTGGTCCGCGCTCACAAAATGATTATCTGGAACTGGCAAAAAAATTTCGCGTATTAATTTTGTCAGACATACCCAAAATGGGATCTGGTCAGATGGCTGAAGCACGGCGGCTTACCTGGTTAATTGATGTTTTATATGATTATCGTATTAAGCTATGTGCCAGTTGCGAGGTCGCTATAGACGATATCTATACAGACGGCGATTTCGCCAACGAGTTTACTCGTACAGCCAGCCGTCTTACAGAAATGCGTTCAGAAGAATATTTAACTTTACCTCATTTAACACTTGATAGTGAAAATGCAAGTATAGGAAAAGATATTAAATAAGACTGAATTTTGTTAAAATGACAAGATATGTTTTTTGAAGCAATTTTGCGGCAAAAAATTAGTATATTCAATATTTATGGAAACAAATATGACTATCGAGCGCACATTATCTATTGTTAAACCTGATGCAGTTGCTAAAAACGTTATCGGACAGATTTACAGCCGTTTTGAAAATAACGGGCTGAAAATTATTGCTGCTAAAATGAAACATTTGTCTCAAGCTGAGGCTGAAGGTTTTTATGCTGTTCATAAGGAACGTCCGTTTTTTGCAGATCTGGTAAATTTTATGATTAGCGGACCAGTGATGATTCAGGTGCTGGAAGGTGAAAATGCAGTCGCCAAGAATCGAGAATTAATGGGTGCAACTAACCCTAAAGAAGCCGCTGCAGGCACAATTCGTGCTGATTTCGCTGATTCAATTGATGCCAATGCTGTTCATGGCTCAGACAGCCTTGAAAATGCAGCTATTGAAATTGCATATTTTTTTGCAGCCGATGAGCTATGCGCTCGTTAATACTGTAAATAAATTTACTGAACTTAGTCCACCTGTACAGGTGGACTAATTTGTATAAATACAAGTAGGAGAAATAAAATGTCTGATTTTTTTAATTTATCTGTTTTGAAATCGCTTCCGGTTCAGAAATTTAATGAAACCAAACCATTTCCAAATCATTTGTTTAAAGAAATATTATTACCCGAAGCATTTAATGAATTGTATAACAATTTTCCCAGTCTGGATCTATTTGAAAAGCATGTGAACAGACCGCGCGGAAAAAGCGGGCAGCGGCCTCATAATCGATACTATCTGGCATTTGAAAAATCTATCTATCATAAAAATGATCAGGCCGGACTTGGTGTAACCAAAATTGAGCAGTTGCCGAATGTATGGCAGGAATTTGTACGTGAGGTACAAACATCGGAGCCTTATCTGGAGTTTTTAAATCGTTATTTGAATCTTAATGAATATACTATTCGTTACGCATGGCATGTAGGTGAAACTGGTTCTGAAGTTTCACCTCACTGTGATAGTCTTGATAAAATCGGTACACACATTTTTTATTTCAATACTTCAGCCGACTGGGAAATTGAGTGGGGCGGTTCCATTTTAGCTCTTGGCGGTAAAAAAACAGATAAAACGAATCCTGATATCAGTGATTTTGAAACGGTGGAAGGTTTTGATATCCGCGATAACAGCAGTTTTTTATTTAAAAATACTTCCGACGGATGGCATGCTACTGAAGTTTTGACTTGTCCTCCAAACCACTATCGTCGTTTATTTAATGTCATTGTTCAGAAAAAGAAAACGGAAACACCACTGAAAAAAATATGGCATTATCTGTCTGGTAAAAATTAAAGAATTGTATAGATTGTTGAATAAAGTTGTATTATCAGCATAATAGAATAACTGAAAACCAGTTATTACTATTTATTGCTTACTTAATGTATTACCCTGATGAAAACCAATTTGCTAAATTTTGACTTACCCGGTTTAACTGCCCATTTTGCTCAGATGGGAGAGAAGCCTTTTCGTGCCAGACAAGTGATGCGCTGGATGCACTTAGGCGGGATAGCCGATTTTACAGATATGACTGATCTGGCTAAATCTTTGCGTCATAAATTACTGGATAATGCTGAAGTGAAAGTACCGGATTTACTGATTGAGCAAAAGTCAGCTGATGGTACATGCAAATGGTTGCTTGATGTTGGTACTGGTAATGGTGTGGAAACGGTTTTTATACCGGAAGATACCAGAGGTACGTTATGTATTTCTTCGCAAATAGGCTGTGCATTGGAATGCATGTTTTGCTCTACCGGCAGACAGGGTTTTAACCGCAATCTGACCACAGCAGAGATTATCGGGCAGTTATGGTGGGCTAACAAAGCCCTTGGTGTTACGCCTAAGGATGAAAGAGTAATTTCCAATGTGGTTATGATGGGAATGGGCGAGCCATTAGCCAATTTTGATAATGTGGTGACAGCATTAAGTATCATGCTGGATGACCATGGCTATGGTTTATCACGTCGTCGTGTAACTGTATCGACCTCTGGTATGGTACCCCAGATGGATCGCCTGAAAGAAGTTATGCCTGTAGCATTGGCTATTTCACTGCATGCTTCTAACGATCAGGTGCGTGATAAACTCATTCCATTGAATAAGAAATATCCGCTTAACCAGTTAATGGCTGCATGTCAGCGTTATCTGGTAAAAGCACCGCGTGATTTTATTACCTTTGAGTATATTATGCTGAAAGGCATTAATGATGCTCCCGAACATGCGCGTGAATTAATCGCTCTGGTTAAAGATGTGCCGTGTAAATTTAATCTGATACCGTTTAATCCGTTTGCCAATTCGGGGTTTGAACGTTCAACAAATGAACGTATCCGTGTATTTCGTGAAATTTTGCAGGAAGCAGATTTTGTAGTAACAGTCAGAAAAACCCGTGGTGATGATATTGATGCAGCATGTGGTCAGCTTGCGGGAAAAGTAAAAGATAAAACGCAGCGACAACAAAAGTGGCAACTTGTACAGGGATGATTCGATGAAAAAATTGGGGTTAACTCTATTATGTGCACTGGTATTATCAGCCTGTGCTACTCAGACTATGAACAAAAAACCGACAGCGGCACAGCGAGCCAGAGAGGTAGCACAGATTAAAACTCAGCTGGCGGTAGAGTATTTGAAAAATCAAAATTACCGTCAGGCTGTTGAAGCAATTGATGAAGCGATAAAAAATAATAGTAGTTCACTTGATGCATGGTTGATACGCGCTCAGATATGGCAGTATTTAAAAGAACCGGCAAAAGCAGAAGAGAGTTTTCAGCGTGCTTTGTCATTAGCATCAGATAGTGCAGAAGTAAATAATAACTATGGCTGGTTTGTGTGTGATGTTTTGAAAAAGCCGAATGCATCATTAGCTTATTTTGATAAAGCTTTGGCTGATCCAACTTATCCTACACCGGAAATTGCCCAGTTCAATAAAGGTATTTGCAGTAGCCGAATGGGGCAGTATCAGCTGGCTAACAGCTATTTTGAACGATCTTTGGCAGCTAATCCGAATTTTATTGCTGCAAAGAAAGAAATGGCTCGTAATAATTTGCTGGCAGGTAATGCTTCGGATGCCAATTATCTGTTTAAGCAGTATCAGAGTCAGATAAATAACTTATCTGCCGATGATTTATTATTGGGGTGGAGAATTGCAAGATCTTTGGGTAATATGCAGGCCGCTTACGAATATGAAGCACAACTGCGTAATAATTTCCCTTATTCTGCTGAGTTAGAGCAGGTTTCTACAGGAAAATTCTGATGAATGAGCAAACCAAAAATCCCGAGTCCGGCCCAAATGCAGCAGTTACTCTGGGAACATTACTTTCACAGGCACGAAAACAGAAAGGACTGTCTGTAGGTGAAGTTGCCGAACGTTTAAAACTGCCGGCACGGCAAATTGAGGCAATGGAAAGCGGTAGCTATAAAGGTTTGCCAGAAGCTGTATTCATCAAAGGCTTTTTAAGCTCATATGCCCGTTTGCTCGAAGTAGATGAAAAAGAACTGAAGCAATATTTTCAGCAGATTTTTCCTGCTGCCAGTCATTTGTCAACTTCAGACAATAATAAAGTCGTTTCTGCGGATCTTGATTTTAAAGGTAAGCCGCAGCGTCGTCATTTTCCACGCTGGCTGATTGTTGTATTGGTAGTAATTTTAATCAGTGCAGTGGTATATGCATGGCAGACTAAATCTACATCTGAAAATGCCAGACAAACTGCTACGGCGGGTCAGGAAGTATCTGTGCAAACAGCTTCTATTAGTGATATCGCTGCCAGTAATATTCGTGTTGTACCAATGACGGACAATGAACACACCGGTTCCCAGACTGTTACCGAAGTTACTGCCGCCAGTCAGTCTGCTAGTACAAGCAATACTACAGATACACAGGTGTCTCAGCCTGCTGTATCAACTTCAGATACATTGGTAATAAAACTTGAAAACAGAGGCTGGTTACAGGTAAGTGATAAAAATGGCAAGCTGCTTATTAGTCAGGTAGTAGATCCCGGTAGTACACATCAGTTTAGCGGAGCTGCTCCATATAAAGTAATACTTGGTTATACCCCTGGTGCCAGTATCCGGTTTGCCGGCAAAGATATCGCTATTGAACAAAACAAGAAAAGAACCGCAGCAATGACGGTAGGTGGAAATTGAAATGACCTTGGCTGGAGTACGAAGGAAAACCTATCAAGTAAAAATTGATCATGTAGTTATCGGATCTGAAGCACCCGTCAGAGTACAGTCTATGACTAACACTGATACTGCTGATGCTGAACAAACAGCCATTCAGGTAAAAGCACTGGCAGATGCCGGTTCTGAACTGGTTCGAATTACAGTTAACTCACCTCAGGCGGCGGCCAGAGTATCTGAAATTCGCCAGCGTCTGAATGACATGGGCTGTAATGTCCCCTTAGTTGGCGATTTTCATTTTAATGGCGATCGCCTGCTTAAAGATTATCCGGATTGTGCGACAGCACTTTCAAAATACCGGATTAACCCGGGTAATGTGGGTAAAGGTGTGAAGGGCGATGAAAAATTTGCTTTCATGATTCATACAGCAGCAGAGCACGATAAAGCTGTTCGCATCGGAGTAAACTGGGGTTCGCTGGATCAGGCTCTTGCAAAGCGCATGATGGACAATAATCTGGCTTTAGCAACTCCTCAGCCTGCAGAAACAGTTATGAAAGAAGCATTGATTGTTTCTGCACTGGAATCTGCGCAAAAGGCAGAAAGTCTTGGTTTACCGGCTGACCGGATTATATTGTCTTGTAAAGTATCTAATGTACAGGATTTAATAGAGGTTTATCATAATCTTGCTTCCCGTTGTATGTATCCACTGCATCTTGGTTTAACCGAAGCAGGAATGGGTAGTAAAGGTATCGTAGCGTCTACTGCGGCTTTGGCTATTTTATTGCAACAGGGTATAGGTGATACCATTAGAGTATCGCTTACTCCTGAGCCGGGAAGTGCACGGACGCAGGAAGTAGTGGTTGCTCAGGAAATCCTGCAAACCATGGGATTGCGTTCTTTTACGCCGCTGGTAACAGCATGTCCCGGATGCGGACGTACAACCAGTACCGTGTTTCAGGAACTGGCGCGGGATATTCAGCAGTATTTGCGTGAAAAAATGCCAGTATGGCGGCTGCAATACCCGGGCGTGGAAAATCTGAATGTAGCGGTTATGGGTTGTGTTGTTAACGGGCCTGGTGAAAGTAAACTCGCTGACATTGGCATATCTTTGCCTGGTACGGGTGAAACACCTGTTGCTCCTGTATATGTGGATGGCGAGCGCAAAACTACCTTAAAAGGCGAGCATATGGCTGAAGAGTTTCTGGCCTTGGTAGAAGAATATATTCAGACCAATTATGGTGAGCAGGGTAAAAAGCGGGAAACAGCGAAAGTGATTCCGATTACGGCTTTATAAGATAAATATACTGTTATAGCTGTCAGCAGCTAATATAGTTTAACAGGGATAAACAAATTAATTAATATGGGTCAGAAAATCCAGGCCGTTAAGGGCATGAATGATTTACTGCCAGTAGAGCAGAAAGATTTTAAACTGACATCTGCACTCTGGCAGGCGTTTGAAGACGTAGTGGTCGCATGGACACGCAGTTTTGGTTACAACCAGATTCGGACACCGGTTGTTGAGCAAACTGGTTTGTTTGTACGTTCAATCGGAGAAGAAACCGACGTTGTGGGCAAAGAAATGTATACATTTGCCGATTCCAACGACAAGCTGAGCCTGAGCCTGCGGCCGGAAGGTACAGCCTCTTGTCTGCGTGCAGTTGTTGAGCACAACTTACTTTATAATAGTCCGCAAAAATTATGGTATATGGGACCGATGTTCCGACGGGAGCGCCCACAAAAAGGGCGGTATCGTCAGTTCCATCAGGTTGGTGTTGAGGCATTAGGATTTAACGGCCCTGATGCAGATGCCGAGCTGATTGCCATGACTGCTAATCTCTGGGAACGGCTGGGTATTCGGGAATACCTTACACTTGAATTAAATACTCTGGGTAATCAGCAGGAACGTACTGCTCACCGTACTGCACTAATTGCTTATTTACAACAGCATGAAGCCATTCTGGATGAGGATAGCCGGCGTCGTATGCATACTAATCCGTTACGTGTGCTGGATACCAAAAATCCCGATTTACAGGCAATGGCGAATGCTGCGCCACGTCTTATAGATTATCTGGGCGCAGAATCACTTGCACACTATAATACTTTAAAAAATATGCTGGACGGGCTGGGTATCACATATGTAGAAAATCCGCGTCTGGTTCGTGGTCTGGACTACTATAATCTGACCGTATTTGAATGGACGACAACTAAACTTGGCGCACAGGCAACTGTATGCGGTGGTGGTCGTTACAACGGGCTGATTGAAGAGCTTGGCGGTAAACCAGCGCCGGCTATTGGCTTTGCATTGGGTATTGAACGTCTATTACTGCTTGTACAGGAATTTGGCAAACTGCATATTAACAATGCGCCTGACGTATATATCATACATCAGGGAGAAGGAAGCAGTTTGATTGCCATGCAGCATGCCGCATTATTACGGGCAGCAGGTTTGAATGTTTATTTATACTGTGGTGATCAGAGTCTGAAAGCCCAATTGAAAAAAGCTGATGCCAGTGGTGCTGCAATAGCAGTAATTGTTGCTCAGGAAGAGCAATTAAACAATACACTAACGCTTAAGAATTTGAGTACTCATGAACAACAGACTGTTGCTGCCGAAGCAGCTTTACAGTTAATCCAACAATGGAAGAATGCATAATGGTTGTACATATTCAGGATGAACAGGAAGTTGCAAATTTCAAATATTTCTGGCAACGCTGGGGACGCTGGATTTTTGCTATACTGGTTATATTGTCATTGGCATATCTGGGTTATGTGCTGTATCAAAGCCATTTACGCAGTAATAATGAAAAAGCAGCAGAAGTATTTGATACATTTATTTCTCAGGCTAGTGCCAATAATTTGACTGAGAGTAAAAAGGCACTTGTACAATTACAGGAAAAATATCCTGATACCATGAATGCAACTCAGGCTACACTGATGATGGCCGGTTCAGCATTTGATGATGGTAAATATGATGAAGCCATCCGCCATTTGCAATGGGTTAAAGCCAGACAGCATGATGATTTATTGCAAACAATCGTTGCGCAGCGGCTGGCTACTGTATATTTACAGCAAGGTAAATACAATGAAGCTTTACAGGCGCTGGATGTAAAAGTAACCAATGAATTAAAGCCGGTTCTGCTTGAAACCAAAGGTGATGTTTTACAGGCGCAAAAGAAAAATACCGAAGCCGTTGCTGCCTACCAGCAAGCTTTGAATTTATTATCAAAAGATTCAGTACAACGCGAAGTCATCCAAATGAAAATAAGCAGTTTGAGTTAATCAATGCTTAATAAAACCTGAAATTCCGGCCGGAAAAACCGGTAGGAATTTCAGGTTTATCAGTTGTACTGAAAAGCTTGCCGCTGGCAGGCTATTGCTGTTTTAAAGCAATAGAAATTATCTGAAAGAATGAATATGAAACCAACGATTGTTCTGGTTGGTCGCCCGAATGTAGGCAAATCAACATTATTTAACCGCCTGACCCGTACACGTGATGCACTGGTTGCCGATTTACCCGGCCTAACCCGCGACCGGCATTACGGGCATGGCAGAGTGGGAAGTAAACCTTATCTGGTTGTTGATACCGGTGGTTTTGAGCCGGTAGTAGATAGCGGTATCTTATATGAAATGGCTCGCCATACTCTGCAAGCCGTAGATGAGGCGGATGCAGTTATCTTTCTGGTAGACGGACGTACTGGTCTGACACCACAGGATCAGATTATCGCCAACCATTTGCGCCAGAGTTCCCGGCCTGTATATCTGGCAGTGAATAAAGGTGAGGGCGCTAACAGACCGATTCTGGCAGCAGAGTTTTATGAATTAAGTCTGGGAGAGCCTGTCGTTATCTCAGGAGCGCATGGCGACGGCGTGTACGGACTGATAGAAACTGTACTGGAAGACTTTCCCGAAGAAGAGGAACCGGTAAACAGTCATCATCCGGTTTTTGCAGTTATTGGTCGGCCGAATGTCGGCAAATCAACTTTGGTTAACGCAATCTTGGGTGAGGAGCGGGTTATTGCTTTTGACATGGCCGGTACCACACGTGACTCAATTCACATAGATTTCGAGCGTAACGACAAACCTTTTACCATTATCGATACTGCCGGAGTACGTCGTCGTGGCAAAGTAGATGACGCTATTGAGAAGTTTTCCGTTATTAAAGCAATGCAGGCTATCGAAGCGGCTAACGTAGCTGTACTGGTACTCGATGCACAACAGGATATAGCCGATCAGGATGCAACTATTGCCGGCTTTGCTTTGGAAGCTGGTCGTGCTTTAGTTGTTGCAGTAAATAAATGGGACGGAATAACCGAAGAGCGCAAGCAACAGGTTAAGCGTGATATAGCACGTAAACTGTATTTTCTTGATTTTGCTAAATTTCATTATATTTCGGCATTGAAAGAAAAAGGAATTGACGGGCTCTTCAGTTCAATTCAGGCAGCCTATGATGCTGCAATGATTAAACTGCCTACCCCGAAAATTACCCGCGTATTACAAAGTGCGCTGGAACGACAGCAACCTCCGCGCGCCGGCTTAATTCGCCCTAAAATGCGTTATGCCCATCAGGGCGGCATGAATCCGCCAGTTATAGTCATACATGGTAATGCCTTACAGCATATCAGTGATGCTTATACCCGATATCTGACACAAACATTTCGCAAAGCATTTCATTTACAGGGTACACCTTTACGTATTCAATATAATGTAAGCGAGAATCCATATCAGGAAAATGACAGCAAACCAGCGCAGCCATTGCGTCGTGTCAAACTAAGTAACCGGATTGCCAAGCGTGAACAGATAAAACAATCGAAAAAGCAGGTAAAGCGTAAAAATAAAGTCAGTTCAAAGAAAACAAATGCCCATTAATGTGATAGCATTGACACTGCTTTCTAAATCGCTGTACGCAGGTGCAGCTAAGCGATAACATAATCAAAAAAACAGGAGTAGCCAAATGAGCGCCAAAGGACAAATGTTACAAGATCCTTTCTTGAATGCACTGCGAAAAGAGTATGTGCCAGTTTCAATTTATCTGGTAAACGGTATTAAACTACAGGGTCAGGTGGAATCATTTGACCAGTATGTTGTACTTTTACGTAATACTTCAGTAACACAAATGGTATACAAACATGCGATTTCCACAATTGTGCCTGCACGTGCAGTAAGCTTGCAGCATGAACCGAAACCTGCATCAGCAGAATAATACAGTCATACTGCATTAGCAAAAAGCCGTGGATTTCCACGGTTTTTTTGCTAATAAGTCATCGATTTGGAAAACAGATTAATCACAATAACACCCACCAGTATCAGACCGATGCCAATAATTGCCGGCATATCCAGCTTTTGTCCGAATTTGATCCAGGCTATGATTGACACACAAACAATGCCCACTCCGGACCACACTGCATAAGCAATGCCTACAGGCATAGTTTTCAGAGTTTGTGCAAGCGAATAAAACGAAATAATATAGCCCAGAACAGAACAAATACTGGGCATCAGCCGGGTAAAACCATTACTCAGCTTAAGCATACTGGTTGCAAATATCTCAGCCAGTATAGCGATGGAAAGAAAAATCCATTGATTCATGTTTATCCTTCTCGTTACTGCATTAGTTTCCTTGTGCAGCTATATTACGTATGGTTGGTATAAACTGAGTACAAATTTATCGAGTTTTACATAATGTTCAACCAAAAAATTTCAATATCAGCTTGAATGAAAATAAAGCCATTCCTGAAAAATTTAACCTGAACACTTTCCACTTTCCCATATAAAAACGGATTCAAGTCTGAATCCGCTTTTAGAGAGTAATACTGATGAAGTGACTCAAAATACAACCAATGATTAGCAAAAATACTTAAGCCTTTTCTTCAGTACCATAAAATTTCGTACCAATTTTAATGCTTTCTCTGCCATGCTCACGCCGCCAGGCATTGCTGTCACGTAAAGAATAAGCACAGCCACAGTATTCCTGCTGATAAAACTGCTCACGCTTACTAATCTCAATCATACGCTGGCTGCCGCCGCCTTTACGCCAGTTATAATCCCAGTAAACAAGATTAGGATATTTTTCTGCTGCAAGTTTGCCGCAATCGTTTATTTGCTGCATATTTTTCCAGCGGGAAATTCCTAATGAACTGGTAATAACCGAAAAACCATTTTCATACGCGTACAATGCTGTGCGTTCAAAGCGCATATCAAAACACATAGTGCAGCGAATGCCGCGTTCCGGTTCAAACTCCATTCCTTTAGCGCGTTCAAACCAGTTGTCCATATCATAATCAGCATCAATAAAAGGAATATTGAATTTTTCCGCAAATGCCTTGTTTTCATTCTTGCGGATTTCATATTCTTTTTTTGGGTGAATATTAGGATTATAGAAGTAAATCGTATAATCAATACCTGAGGCCAGCATTGCTTCCATAACCTCACCAGAGCAGGGCGCACAGCAAGAATGAAGCAATACTTTATTTTCCCCGTTGGGAGGAGTTAATTTCGGGCGTTGTATATCGGTAGTCAGTTTTTGTGGGTTCATTGATGTGATTTCCTGTTATTCTAGTTAAATATCTTTATCAGTAGATTTTAACAAAGCTGCCAGCGCAACGACATAGCCCGAAAGAAAAAAAGCGTTCAGATATCTGAACGCTTGTATGAAAAAGCCATTTTAAAGAGCGGCTAATGCCTGCTCATAATCCGGCTCTGTCGTAATTTCAGCCACTAACTGACTGTATAAAACCTGATTATTTTCATCCAGCACAATAACCGCACGGGCACATAAGCCGGCTAAAGCACCGCTGCTCAGTTTAACCCCGTAGTTTTCCTTAAATTCAGGATGACGGAATGTTGACAGAGTTTTTACCTGATCCAGTCCTTCTGCACCACAAAAGCGAGCCTGCGCAAATGGCAAATCGGCAGAAATACACAACACAACAGTATTAGAAAGATTGGCCGCAGCTGCATTAAAATGGCGTACAGATGCAGCACAAACACCTGTATCTACACTAGGGAAAATATTCAGTACTTTACGTTTACCGGCAAAATCGGTAAGCGATAATTCATTTAAACCGGCATCAGTCAGCGTAAAAGCTGGTGCTGTACTGCCTGTTTTTGGAAACTGACCACTGACTTCAACAGCGGTACCTTGCAGAGTTACTGTACTCATGACTGCATCCTTCTGATGTTTAATTTGATTAACAATGTGCAGACTTATTGTGGGGGATTGGCAGGGAACTGTCAAAGATTATCTATGCTGATTATATGCAGTAAATAGCAGACAAATATAGCGCCTGCATAAACGCAGAAAACCAACATTTTTCTGACAATTCAGCAAAAACGTAAATCTTAGAAAATACAACTAAGAAAATTTACAGCATCATCAATCAGCCAGTCTGCATTGCAGTCTCTGATTTCAGAGCAATCGGAATGAATACAAACTGGCTTGCGCAATAAAACTTACTCAACACCAGACCGGCGTACATAATGCTGTAAATCATAAGCAATATTATTTTTACTGCTTACATGACTGCTGCTTTCAGTTTGCTGCCAGATATCCGTATCAATTGCCGGAAAAAAAGTATCTCCGGCAACATCAACATGAATTCTGGTTAACCGCAAATCGGTAGCCAGAGGCATCGCCTGAGTATAAATTTGTGCCCCGCCCATAATAATAATTTCAGAGCAACCTGCTAATTGTCTGAGCGCATCTTCAACACTGTGACACAAAATTGCTCCGCTGAATGTCTGCGCATCCTGCCGGCTGATAACATAATTGGCGCGGCCCGGAAGCGGTTTTCTGGGCAGCGACTCCCACGTTTTACGTCCCATAACAACCGGCTTGCCCATAGTGTAACTTTTAAAAAATTCAAAATCTTCGGGTACATGCCAGGGAATACGATTATTTTCGCCAATACAGTTATTATCCGAAAGAGCGGCAATCAGCGTAATTTTATTCAGAGTATTCATACAGCTACTGGTGCTTTAATGTGAGCATCCGGATGATAATCAGTAAGCGTAAAATTTTCAAACTGAAAAGAAAACAGATCTTTTACATCAGGATTCAGATGCATTTGCGGCAGTTTTTTCGGTGTGCGGCTTAACTGCAGTTTAGCCTGTTCAAAATGATTACTATATAAATGAGCATCACCCAGCGTATGAATAAATTCCCCCGGCTCTAAATCACATACCTGAGCAATCATCATCGTAAGCAGAGCATAGCTGGCAATATTAAAAGGCACACCCAGAAAAATATCAGCACTGCGCTGATAAAGCTGACAGGAAAGCTTGCCTTCAACCACATAAAACTGAAACAGAGCATGGCAGGGCGGTAAAGCCATCTCATCTACCAGTGCCGGATTCCATGCAGAAACAATCAGGCGGCGGCTGTCGGGATTGTGTTTAATCTGTTGCAGCAGATTACTGATCTGGTCGATATGGCGGCCATCCGGTGCCGGCCAGCTACGCCACTGATAACCGTATACCGGCCCCAGATTACCATCAGCATCTGCCCATTCATCCCAAATAGAAACATTATGTTCATGCAAATAGCCGATATTAGTATCGCCGCGCAGAAACCAGAGTAACTCATAAATAATTGAACGTAAATGCAGCTTTTTAGTAGTCAGCACAGGAAAGCCATCAGCCAGATTAAAACGCATCTGATAGCCAAAAACCGAGCGCGTACCCGTGCCAGTACGGTCTGCTTTATCTGTGCCACGGTCTAAAACATGTTGCATTAAGTCAAGATACTGTTGCATGCGGATTTATCCAAATAAAAACGGCCTAATTGTAACTTAAATCAACTCAGACTGGTTTGCGGCACCTTCTTTTACCGCCTGCCATGCTTCCGCAATCAGGCTGGCATCGTTATTTTTTAATAACGAAGCATCAGACAGCATCCTCCGCCACTGGCGCGCACCGGGTAAACCATGCATCAGCCCCAGATAGTGCCGAGCCATATGGCGCAATGAAATATCCGGATTAGCCAGCTGCCGGTGAGCGTAGTCAAGTAACTGATTAACCAGATCTTCATATTCAACAGCCGGCTGGTGACTGGCGTAAAATTCAGCATCCCAGCTGCGCATCAGCATCGGATTATGATAAGCCTCACGTCCGACCATTACCCCGTCTACATGCTGCAAATGCCGGTGAATTTGTGCATTATCAGTAACCCCGCCATTAAGAATAATTTCCAGATCAGGAAATTCCTGTTTCAGACGATAAACATAATCATAACGCAAAGGCGGAATATCACGGTTATCTTTCGGCGATAACCCATCCAGCCATGCATTGCGTGCATGAACAACAAAAATACGGCAGGCCGTTTTTTCACGTAGCGTACCGACAAAATCAGCCAGAGGCTGATAGGCTGTTTCCTTATCCAGACCGATGCGATGCTTAATCGTAACCGGAATATTAACCGCTTCCTGCATAGCATTTAAGCATTGTACTACCAGTTCAACTTCACGCATCAGGCAGGCACCAAAAGCACCTTGCTGTACCCGCGGGCTAGGGCAGCCGCAGTTAAGATTAATTTCATCATAGTCATAACCGGCAGCAATTTTAGCAGCCTGTACCAGAACTGCCGGCTCACTGCCACCCAGCTGCAAAGCAACAGGTTGCTCCTGCGGATGATAGGCCAGTAATCTGTCACTGTTGCCATGGATAATTGCATTAGCATTAATCATCTCTGTATACAGCCACACATTTCTGCTAATCAGTCTGGCCATATAGCGGTAATGCCTGTCTGTCCAGTCCAGCATCGGCGCTACGGATAAAGTTCTTTTCGGTTTGGCATTTTGCCGGAGTTGATGTGCATCACTCCCTGCTGTATATTCTGCGGCAATTAACTGTTTATGTTCCTGCATAATCCGGCACTCTTTTAACACCGCCAAAGAAATACCGAACGGATATTTCCGGCCGGTATTTAGTCGGTTAAATTTCTGATACAGGCAGATTATACATGGGATAACCGAACTGCCAGTTTAGCAATAGCAGTAAAGCTGATATTTTAATCAATCCTGCTGTTTTAGCCTGAATCAGCGCAGCGGCATTTCAGATTTAATCAGCTTAATTTCTCTTTCACGCTGTTTCTTTTTAAAATGATTTTGCAGCCATATTTTATGCTGCATCTTACATTGCGGACCCAGATAAATATTATCAATATATTCTTCTACATACGTATATTCGACATACAAACTGTTAGCTGACTGATAATCTTGTGGTTCAACAATATTATCATCTGCGATATGAGTAATATAAATCATCCGGCACTCATCTTCATCTTCAAAAGCAGCATGTTTTATCAGGCAGGAAATGGGTAATACAGCCAGACTGAGTAGTTCATGCAGATTGGAGATTTTTTTTAACTCAGGATTATTCGAAATTTCTTCAATCAACTCTTTTATTTTTTCTAAATTGTCACGAATACAACGGATTTTTTCAGGTTCATCTAATAATTTAATATATTTATCCCATTCACTATCTATAATTTCTGGTGTTTTTTCATTTTTGTTTTCCAGATAAAAAGATTGCTTATTGCGTTTGGCTAACGTCATATATCCTGTTTTCGGGTCAAAATACAGGCAACGGTATAAAGGCAATGGAAAAATAGTATCATCACTTTTAATTTTAATATGTTCAGTTTCAACTTCAATTCGTTTATTCTCATGCGGATTAGTAGATTTAATACTATATAATGATATTATTTTGTTATTAATACTGCGTTCTGTATTCAGACCAAAAAAATTTTTATTAAAAGCAATACTGACGCCGGAACCAACAATATTATTTTCATTACCATATAATCGAAATTGATTTAAAGAGTTGTGATTAAATGAAAAACTGGCTAAAAAGCTTTTAATTTCATTATCCGGATGATTACCGATATTCAGCCAGCTGGTTAATACTTGATTTTCACTGGGGTCATTCATAAAATCAACAATATTAAGGCGGAATTTGCTGGGATTTTCCCCTTTAAGTAGATTAAATAAGACAGCTGGCTTAGTATAATGAGCGACCCGTCGTTCCGGCTTTTTTTCAATATGTTTATTATTATCTAATTGATTAAAAACTAATAAAGTATTTTTTATATCATTAGCTAAATCACATATTTTTTTAATTCTAGCAAAGATTATTTTATTAAGCTTTGCAAATTTATTTTTATTTGAAATAAAGCTGGAATCATTTTGTTTTAATTTTAAAATAAATTGGGCACAAATATAATAATATGGATGACAATTAGAATAAGTAGCTGTTTTGGCAGCTTCAAAAAAGCAGCTTTGAGCTTTAGTGAAATTTTTAAAAATTTTACTACTATAGATTTTGCCTAATTCGAATTTAGCTTGAATATATGCTTTAGGATTATCTTGTATAGAAACATTGAGATAACAGTCTATAGCATTACTATAATTGTGTTTTCTATCATAACATCTACCTAAATTAAACTGGGCATTAGCATAAAGTTCAGGATTATCTTTTTTGATGATATTTAAATAAAAAGCTTTAGCCTGATCGTAATCGTGTTTTATTTTAAAATATATATATCCTAATCCAAATTGAGCTTGAGTATAAATTTGAGGATTGTCTTCTTTGGTGATATTTAGAAAATATGTTTCAGCCTGATTATAATCTTGTTTTATTTTAAGATATATATACCCTAAACTCAACTGAGCGTTAGCATAAGCTTCAGTATAGTCTTCTTTAGTGATATTTAGAAAATATGTTTCAGCCTTATCATAATTGTGTTTTATTTCAAGATATATAACTCCTAAATTTGACTGAGCTTGAGCATAAAGTTTAGGATTATCTTTTTTCTTTATATTTAAATAAAAAAGTTCAGCCTTATCGTAATCACGTTTTATTTCACGATATATATATCCTAAACTAAACTGAGCTTCATCATAAACTTCAGAATTATCTTTTTTGTTTATATTTAAATAAAAAAGTTCAGCCTTATCATAATCATGTTTTATAAAATAATATATATATCCTAAAGCAAACTGAGCTAGAGCATAACGGTTTGGACTATCTTCTTTGTTGATATTCAAATAAAAAGCTTCAGCCTTAGCATAATTGTGTTTTATATCTTGATATATATATCCTAAATTAAACTGGGCTTGAGCATAAACTTCAGGATCATCTTTTTTGTTAATATTTAAATAAAAAGCTTCAGCCTTATCATAATCGTGTTTTATTTTTTGATATATATATCCTAAATAAACCTGTGCTTCAGCATAGTTTTCAGGATTGTCTTCTTTGTTAATATTTAAATAAAAAGCTTCAGCTTTATCATAATCGTGTTTTATTTCTTGATATATATATCCTAATTTAACCTGTGCATAAGTATAAATTTCAAGATTATTTTTATTAGTAATATTTAAATAAAAAGCTTCAGCCTTATCATAATCATGTTTTATAAAATAATATATATATCCTAAACCAAACTGAGCTAGAGCATAACGTTCTGGACTATCTTCTTTGTTGATATTCAAATAAAAAACTTCAGCCTTATCATAATCGTGTTTTATATCTTGATATAAATATCCTAAACTACACTGGGCTAGAGCATAAAGTTCAGGATCATCTTCTTTGTTGATATTTAAATAAAAATCTTCAGCCTTATCATAATCATTTTTTATTTCTTGATATATATTTCCTAATTTAAACTGTGCTTGAGCATAAGTTTCGTTACCATCTTCACGGGTAATTTTATTTAATTCTTCGATTTGTTGATTAATATCTTTTTCTTCCATTACTATTCCTGTTTATTTATGGCTAAGCAATTAATCTGTATGCTGTTCGTAACATAGTCTGGTAGTAATCAAATATATTGAAATTCTTAACCTTGTCGAAAAAGGAACAAATTTATTAATTTACAATTTAACTAATAATAACAAAAATTAAACTTAATATCATAAAATTCATAACTATCTACAGCTGTATTCAGTCAGATGGATTTTTATTGATAGATAAAGAAAATTGTTAATAAATTGATATTGAGTTAATTAACTGCATGATTTACCAATTAATTATTTTTATATGTAATTAGCTGCAAATATTGGCTTTTTCCATTGCTTACTACTAATTGTCTCTCTAAGATAAATTATTGAAGGATAAGAATTTACTTGTGTTTAATTGAATACTGTTGCATGCAGTAGACATACAGAATGGAGATGGTTATGAGCGATAATGGATTTGTAGATAAAGCCAAAGGCGAAGTAAAACAGAATGTGGGTAAAGTAGTGGGTGATACTAAAACCCAGTCTGAAGGAATGGTTGATAAGGCCGTTGGCGGCGTGAAAGAAGCTGTGCATGATGTGGCTAATGCCATAGATGGTGCAGTAGATTCAATCAAGAAAAAGTTTCAGGATTAATTCTGAAAAATGTGCACAAGGCCGCTTATTTCAGCGGCCTTTGATTTGAGTTTATATTTCTTTTAAATCAAAACAATTAGCTACAGCTTAAATTTTTCTGCATTGGCGGCATTAGATATAGAAATGTATAAGTGAAATATATTGGTTTTACTGCACCGGCTTATGCATTGTTTTACTGAATAGTAACTGAAACAGGCTGAATAAGGTGATTAAAGAAGCAATTAAATAAAGTATTTTCATATTGCCGAAATCAATAATTCCCGCTCCGATAATCGCCCCAATGCCTACGGCTCCATTAAAAATAGCTGCATAAATAGCAGAGGCGGGTAAAGCGTTATCGTTTCCTGCCAACCGGATTACCCATGCCTGAATACCAACAAATAATATGGCTACACCCAAACCCCACGCAAACACCAATACCATCAGCATGATTGGATTATGTGACAAGACTGCGCTCAGCAGAATCAGACTGCCACAAATCAGCACTAAGCCTGCACCAAGTATATTTTTCAGATACCTGTCTATAAACAGACCACATAACAGATTACCAACTACACCGGCTATACCGAATACAAACAGACAAACAGCAATCCAGTTGGCAGCAATAGCCATTTCTTCGGCCATAAATACTTCAATATAGGTAAAAGCAGCAAAATGGGCGATAATGGCAGCAGTAGCAATCAGATAAACTTGGCGTAACTGCTTAATCTGAAGAACTGCTGAAAATTGTTTTCGCCCCATTCGGGAAGTACCGGATACAGCCGGCAGGGTAAAAGCCAGAATAATTGCGGTAATTATGACCAATACGCCCAGTAACAAAAATGATAAACGCCAGCCAATAGTGCTGCTAATCCAGTTAATAAAGGGAACACCGAGTATACTGGCTATCGAAACACCGCTGAATATAATTGCTGTGGCTCTGCCGGTATATTTGTCTGATACCAGTTGTGCTCCCATAGTGCCCGCCATCGCCCAGAATGCACCATGAGCAATAGCACCGGTCAGACGAGCGATTAAAAGTACAGAAAAATGCTCACTAATAGCCGCAATACCATTCGATGCAGCCATCAGCAACATTAATACAATCACTACTGGTTTACGAGGCAGATGGCTGAATGTGGTAACTGAAACAAGAGCAGAAACAGCCCCCAGCCATGCATACAGAGTAACAACCAAACCAGTAGCACCGCTGTTTTGTCCCATAGACAAGGCTATAGCGGATAACATACCAATCGGTGCCAGCTCGGTAGCCACCACAATAAATGACGCTATTGCAAGCATGCAAACAGCCATCCAGTTACGCCTTTGTGTCTTATTTTCTGAATTATTCACTAAATTATTTCCTCTTTTGCAATCAATTTTTCAAACAGATAGAGTTTGACCTGATATACGAACCTAAAAGGTCGGCAATTGTTTACATCCGGCTGAAAACAGATTGTATTGAGTTGTTATAAATCTGCTTTTAAACATAGTTATTAGCTTGGTGAAAGCAGCGTTAATTCAGTATACTTTGCGAAAATAGACAGATATATAGCTAAATCTGGTAACTGGTTTTCCAGAATCGGAAATTAAATATGAACAAAAAACTATACTGGGATGATACTAAAGTATTTCTGGCAATCGTACGTGAAGGCACATTGAGTGGTGCTGCAAAGACATTAAAACTTGGCATTGCTACAACTTACCGCCGTCTGGAACGTATGGAAGAGGTACTGGGATATCGGTTATTTATCCGCGATCAGCAAGGGTATAAACTAACAGATGAAGGCAGAATACTCGTTTCGCAGGCAGAAATACTGGAACAGGCCGGGCACGCATTTGATGCCATGGCTACCGGAGTCAATGCCAGTGTCAGCGGGCACGTGCGTTTGGCTACGGCTCAGGGGCTGGCTGATCATCTTATTATTCCGGCTTTACCCAAGCTATATTCAGCTCATCCTGATTTGACCCTGGAACTGGTTACTGGAGTATCAACTATCAATCTGCAAAGAAGAGACGCTGATATGGCCTTGCGTCTGGTTCGCCCGGAGCAGGGTAAAGTAACCATCCGCCGTTTAGGCGAGCTTGGTTTTGGTTTGTATGCCTCTGAAAGCTATTTACAGCGCAAACCGCTAAACAAAGAAGAAACAATGTTAAAAAACGCTGATTTTATCGGCTGGCCGGAAACACACCAGAACTTGCCGGCAGCAAAGTGGATAGAAAAAAACAGCCGTGGCAAATGTTGTCTGAGAGCCGGCAGCATGTCTGCACACATCAGTGCAGTTGAAGCAGGTATCGGAATGGGTATCTTACCGAATTTTATTGCCTTAACCAAAAATCTGATTTGTGTTCGCAACGATATTGGCTGCAATCAACCCATTTGGCTAGTCATCCACTCCAACCTTACTAACTCCGGAAGAATAAGAGTGGTGGCTGATTTTCTGAGTAATTTAGTGCAAGAAAATCAAACTCGACTTGCTTGAGCAGCTTATCCAGACGATAGATTTATTTCTTCACCACTCATTAAATTAATCAATTAATATTCCTAAATACAAACAATATATCATTGGTTTAGCTAATGCTGTTTACTTATAATAATTAGTAAACTATGTTATATTTTAGGTTAATGCTCTTAACTATAATCGATGTATGGATATTAAACTTGGCAAAAACGATAAGCGTTATATAGAAGGTTCAGATGATGTATTCAGCATCATGCAACGCGTACTTCTTCGTGAAAATAAGATAGACAAAGAAAAAGAGCATTTCTGGATTATCGGCATGAACGAAGCAGGGTATATCCTCTATATCGAATTAATTGCTTTAGGTTCAGTAAAGGCCGTTAATATAGAGCCTATGAATGTATATCGTGTTGCCGTAATGAAAAATGCGACACGTGTCATTGCTATTCACAACCATCCCTCAGGGCGTCTTGTCCCTTCTAAAGCAGATTTAGATATCACTGATCGTCTTATCCAGGTAGGTCGTATACTTAATATTGCACTCGTTGATCATCTTATAATCAGCACAGAAGCCTATGAAAGTTTCAGAAGCATGGGCATTATGGATGATTTAGAGAAAAGTCTTACCTATGTCCCGACTTATCAGGTGGTTGAGCAGATTAGGAAGGAAGAGAAAGCCATTGCCCGAAATGCTATAAAGGCAACAAAAGAAATGCTAAAAACTGAGAGAGCTCAAAAGGAAGCTTTAGTTTTTGCTTTGTTAGAACAAGATGTTTCTGTTGAAACAATAGCAAAAATTCTAAATATAGAATCAAAAGAAGCTAAAAAGATAATTAATAAAATTAACAGGTAAAACTATTATGGAAGGTAGAGATAATAATGCTGGAGTCCATTCTAATAATGGATTTGCTTTGCAAAAACATATTGCGCTATATATTCTTTTATCAGATTATATGAATAAATTTAAGGATGCAAACTATTTTATTTGTTTAGAACATCATGATGATTTTCTGTTCTGTTTTTTAGATAATAATCAACATTGTGAAAGAATAGATGTATATCAATCTAAAAAAACTTCTTCCTATTGGACTATAAACGATAAACTTGATGAAATCCTAAACAAACTTTTGGAAACAGGAAGCCAATTACAGCAAGATAAAATCCCTAAAACTGCGGGTTATCATCATAATTTACATTTTACATCGAATTCTCCAATTAAATTGATTAAGAAAGAAAAGGGGAAACGTGATATTTCAACAATAGTCAATGAAGCAAATTGTTTGATTTGCTTTAAAGATATTAATATAGTTTTACAAAATATAATCAAAGAACGATTAAGCAAGCTTCCTAGTTCTAATATTTCAGAATTAAATAATCTTCATTTTTTATTTGTGGATATTAATAAAACTCATAAAGAACAAAAGAACCTTCTTATTGGCCAAATCAACACACTTTTTGGTCATCAAATAAATGATGCCAGTGCTGCAGTTGAAACAATACTATCTTTGTTTACTAATATTGAGAATGTTTTCAATCAAGGAAATAAAGTCAAATTACTTGATGTTAGTAAACGCGTAACAAGTCAAGAAATTAATCAAGCAATAAATTTAATTACCTCTAAATCTAAAGCCTTTGATTATTGGCGAAGGCAAGAGCGTCAAATAAGAGAAACTCTGAGAATAAAACATGCTGATGGAGATACCTTCAGTTATATGTTTCAAACATCATTTGATCTATTTAAAAGCATAGAAAATCAAAGCCATAGAATGATATTGAGATTTGTACAAGATAATTACTGTAATACTAACAGTTTACATTTAGAAGAAATAATTCAGGAGCTATATAATCTTTTCCTACGAACTAACAACAACTACTTTAATGAAATCGAAACAAAAGCAATTATGTATGCTGCTTATTTTGAAGCAACAAATAATAAAGGACTAGAAAAATGGGAAAAATAATAAAGTATGAAAAATTTTTTGTTTATTCATCATTAAATAATAAATATTTTTATACAGAATTTAATGATGGCATTAATTTAATTTATGGAAAAAATACATCTGGTAAGAGCACATTAATCCAAGCCATTCATTATACTTTTGGTATTAATGACGAAAAACATAAATTAAAAGAAATTTTAGATGAAAAAGTGTTATTTCGACTAGATTTTCTTTTAATTGATAAGAAATATTCAGAGAAAATTTCAATAATTCGCGATAATGATGTTTTAATTATAAAAAGAGAAAATTATTCCATAAAAAAATTTATAGGAATAAATAGTAATAATTCTTATGAACATAAATTATTAAAAATATGTTTAGCTAAACTTTTAGGTTCTACTCTTTATTTACAAAGTACTGATGGCTTTAAACCAGCCTCAATAGAGGCTATGTTTTTACCTTATTATGTAGCTCAAGATGTAGGTTGGATTGCTAGACATAAATCTTTTCGTGATTTAGATTTTATTAAAAATTTCAAAAATGATTTTTTTGATTATTATTTAGGTATAACAGATGTTTATGATAGAGAAGAAAAAGAAAGGTTGATAAACAAAAAAAGATCTTTGAATAATGAAATTTCAACTCTCGAAGAGACAGAAACAAAAGATAAAGAATTTCAATTAGCAAAATTGCTAGATGAACAATATATTAACATTACAAATAATTATCTTGAAAAATTTAAGATTGATAAAGACAATTTAATTACATTTGAGAAAGACCACATCGAATTGTGTAATAAACTTTCATTTAAAGAAAAGCAAATTAGATTACTATCGAAAGTTAAAAGCTCATTACAAAAACAACAGCCAGGCATTGATAAATGCCCAACATGTAATCAATACTTTTCTGGTAATTTAGAAGATATATATGAATATCATCAAAATAAAAATGATACCGAGCAACAAATAAACAACATTAAAGAAGAGTTAAAAAAAATAAAATCAAAGATCGACTCAATACAAGGTAAAACAAAAGATTTAAAAGATATTATCTCTAAAAATTATTCAATTTTATCATTATATAAAATCGATAATTTAACTTTAGGGAGTTGGATTGATAATAAAGTAAATATTAAATTATCTGAAAAAATATTGAGTAGAGTAGTAAGCAAAAAAATGGAGTTAAATAATATTTTAAAAGAATTAAAAAAATTTAAAACAGATGATCAAATAAATATTGAACGTAATAATTCGAGCAATCAATTTAGAATTTTATTTAAAAAACATCTTGCTGAACTTGGAGTAAAAACTTTAAGTGAGCAAAAATATTACTTACTTTATCAAATGCCAACTTTTCTCCCTAAACAAGGGGTAGAATTGTTAAAAACAATGTTAGCATATAATTTTGCATTTATTAAATTGATAAGTAATACAGAATATGTGCACAAATTACCTTTAATGTTAGATGCAATTTTCAAAGAGGATGTAGACACATCGAATAGAAATAATATTTTGGAATTCATTTATAATAACAAATCAATAAGCCATCAAATGATTATAACCATTGCTGATTCAGAAATTAATAGTATCAAGGTAACGGATTACAATAAGCAATATTTTAAAAATACAGCAAACTTGATTCTCATAAGTGAAATAAAAGAGAGAGCATTTTTGTCTGAATACAACAATGAATGTTCAGAATACTTAGAAGAAACAATAGATTATTTATCTTAAGGGCTACAGGGAGAATTGTAATGTCTAATGAAGTTGATAATATAAACGATTTAATTTTACCAGCACTACCAAAAAGAACTTTACCTGCAATTAGTGAATTAGTAAGTACTCTTAATATTCCAAGTAATATCTTAGCACAAAAAGAGGAAATAGAAGCAGCGTGGTCTGCTTTATCTAGAGAATTAAAAATTATTCCTATTGATTTAAGAAATGAGCTAATTGCTAAAATGTGTGTAGCAGTAAGTGTTGGGTTATTCGATGGTGCTCTCAACTATATCTGGAATGCTGCTATATTACAATTAAGGCAGAAAATTCGTAACTTTGGACTAGCTGTTGTTGCTGACATTATAAGAAAAGATTTTGAAGAAAACCATCTCTTAGAATTACAAGATAGCCAGCTTTTAGAATTGTGTTTGAAATTAAACATAATTGATGAAGATGGTTATTTTTTCTTAGATCAATGTAGAAGTATGAGAAATAATTTTTCAGCAGCACATCCAGCAAAGGGAACTATAAATGATAGAGAATTTATAATGTTTCTTAATCGTTGTGTGCGCTATGCATTAGCAGAATCAGGTTCATTAAAAGGCATAAATATAGGTAAATTTATATCTGCAATTAAAGGTACTCGTTTTAAACAACAACAGTTGGATTTTTGGAAAGAAAGATTATTACAAACACACGATGCACAAAGACAGTTGGTAATTGGCATGGTTCATGGTATATATTGCGATTCTGCAGTAGCTGAACAAAATCGCCTTAATTCATTAGATATTTGTTGTGCTTTACGAGATAACTTAAGTAATTCAGTTAAATTAATCTTAATAAATAATCATACAGAATATGTAGCTAAAGGACTTACAGAAAAACACACAGCATCTTCTCAATTTTTTGAAAAATTAGGACTCTTATCATTACTAAATCAATCAGAGCAACATTCTATTTTTTATCGCGCAGTTGAACGTTTATGGAACATTCATAATAATATAAATAATTTTTACAACGAACCGCCTTTTGCAGAATATCTTTTAGAATTATCAAAACAAATTGCTATTCCAGAAACTGTTCAAGAAAATCTAGTAAAAGTCATTGCATGCTGTACTGTAGGAAATGGATATGGAGTTTCCAATGCTGCAGTAACTTATTATCATCAAATTATACAAAGTTTTTCACCTAAAGAAATAGCAATACTAGTTCGTTTATCTACTGATAGTAATTCTATTTTATTTCATAGACTCAAAAATGATTCTCGAGCACAAAAGCGACTTAAAGCAGCATTATTGCTTATAGACCCAAATAGTGTTCCAAAAATTTCGAAAAATGAATATGATAAATTAATCAGATAAATAAAAATGTATGATATATATATTAGTTTAAATCTATTTAACAGTTACACGTTCTTATTAAAAGTAGCGCATAAAACTTGTAGCGCTACTTTTAATTATAACCAATAGATAAATTATTTCCTCCATTTTAATCAACAAGCTCATCAATCCAAGCATCAATATTGCTTTCAAATTATGCATTAGCGTGTTTACCTATCTTGAACTACTTATGTAACTATCCCCTAAAATAGTACAGCAAGAAAGTAGAAAATTCTCTATGATATTTTTAAGGAGAATTTCAATATGAAAAAATTTTCAGAGCATCAAATTGTATCTATTTTAAATGAAGCTGAAGTTGGCATCTCTGTCA